>JAJYJL010000172.1 GCA_021789565.1 Acidobacteriota bacterium | reverse complement strand
AATCTAATAAACGCCGGACCCGCAAGGTCCAAAGGGGCTTCAGGAACAGTCAGCGCCGGCCAACACCCAACTCTGGCCGGCAACTGCGAATGTCCTGAGGCAACCTGAAGCGACCGGCATCAGCTCAGGACACCATCATGAACACTGGAACTGATTTTCAGGGAGTTAATCTCGGTTACGTTCTGGAGTTATACGAAAGATACCTCTCCGATCCCCAATCTGTCGACGCAGGAACGCGGGCATACTTTGAACATTGGACCCCGCCTGAAGAAGTTCAAGTTTCAGCCGAAGGTCTCCCGGCCGCCCAGATCGACAAGATTGTCGGCACGGTGAACCTGGGGGAATCCATCAGGAAGTTCGGGCACATGGACGCGCGTCTCGACCCGCTGGGCAGCCAGCCTCGCGGAGATTATTCCTTGCTCCCAGCGTCGCACGGCGTCAGTGAAGACGATTTGCGCCGGCTGCCCGCCAGTCTGATCGTGGGCCCCATCGCCGCGGGCAAGTCGAGCGCTTTTGAAGTGATCGAGGCGCTGCGGAATGTGTACAGCACGTCGACGGGCTACGACTACGGCCATCTTCGCGACCCGGAAGAACGGCGCTGGCTGCATGAGGCGGCGGAATCGCGCCGCTTCCGCGATCCCAACGATCCGGTGGATGCCGAGGCGCTGCTGGAACGGCTGACACAGGTGGAAACCTTCGAACATTTTCTCCACCGCACTTTTCCAGGCAAGACCCGCTTTTCGGTTGAAGGCCTGGACATGCTGATTCCCATCCTGGATGAATTGGTGGGAGGCGCGGCCGAGGCCAGCGTGCACAACGTTCTGATCGGCATGGCGCACCGCGCGCGACTGAATGTGCTGGCCCACATTCTGAAGAAACCTTATGCGGAAATCCTGGCCATTTTCAAGGACCCGGTGCAGTCGCGAAACTTCAAGGAAGACCTGGGGTGGACCGGCGACGTCAAGTACCACCTGGGTGCACAGCGGGCCGTGAAGGGCGGCGAGGCCGTGGGACTCGTCATCACCATGCCTCCCAATCCCAGCCATCTCGAGGCGGTAAATCCAGTCGCCGAGGGGATGGCCCGCGCGGCGGGAACCGTGGTTGATAAAAAAGGTGCGCCACAGTTCGATCCCACGCGCACCCTTCCGATCCTCATTCACGGCGACGCGGCGTTTTCCGGCCAGGGCGTGGTGGCCGAGACCCTCAACTTCTACCGGCTGCCCGGTTACAGCACCGGGGGAACCATCCACATCATTGCAGACAACCAGTTGGGATACACCACCACGACGGAGGAGTATCGCAGCTCGCTATACGCCAGCGGCCTGGCGCGTGGATTCAAGATCCCGCTGGTGCACGTGAACGCCGACGATCCCCTGGCGTGCATCGAGGTGGCGCGGCTCGCCTTCGCTTATCGGGCAAAGTTCGGCAAGGACTTTGTGATTGACCTGGTCGGCTACCGGCGCTACGGGCACAACGAAGGCGATGAACCCAGCTTCACCCAGCCGCTGCTTTATGAGAAAATTTCCAGCCACCCCACGGTGCGCCAGCAGTGGGCGGAGGCCCTGGTCCAGCGCGGAGTGGTAGCGGAAACCCGGCCGGATGAACTCGTGCAGGAATCCATGGAACAGCTCCAGGCGGTCCTGGAATCGCTGAAGCCCGCCGAAAAACTGGCCGAGGAGCCGCCGGAACCGCCTCCTCCCGGAGCTGCTCTTCATGCAAAGACTGCGGTGCCGCTTGACATGCTGCGAGAACTCAATCGGAGCCTGCTGGATTTACCGGAAGGCTTCAACCTCCACCGCAAACTGGAGCGCGCCCGCCATCGCCGGGCGGAGGCCCTCGACGACCCCGATGCCAGAACCATTGACTGGGCAACCGCGGAAGAGCTGGCGCTGGCTTCGATTCTCGCCGATGGCACTGCCATCCGCATGACGGGAGAAGATGTTGAGCGGGGGACGTTCAGCCAGCGGCACGCCGTTCTGCACGACGTCAAAACCGGGCAGAAGCACACGCCGCTGCAGGCCCTGGAGCAGGCCCGGGCAGCTTTTGAAATCCACAACAGCCCACTGACTGAGAACGCGGTGGTGGGGTTCGAGTACGGCTACAGCCTGCAGGAGCCCAGCCGGCTGGTCATCTGGGAAGCGCAATACGGCGACTTCATCAACGGCGCGCAGGTGATGATTGACGAATTCCTGCTGACCGCCAGAGCGAAATGGGGGCTGACGCCCTCTCTCGTCATGCTGCTGCCGCATGGGTTCGAAGGCCAGGGGCCCGACCATTCGAGTGGCCGCCCGGAGCGCTTCCTGCAGCTTGCCGCAGGCACCAACCTTCGGGTTACCAACTGCACCACGGCGGCCCAGTATTTTCATCTGCTGCGGCGGCAGGCTTCACTGCTGAAGGTTGATCCCCTGCCCTTGATCGTTTTGACGCCCAAGAGCCTGCTGCGCCATCCCCTGGTGGCTTCCTCTCCACGCGAACTGGCCGACGGAAGCTGGCAGGCGGTGATTGATGATGCTGAGGCCGGCGAGCGGCTGGACGAAATCCGGCGGCTGGTGCTGTGCAGCGGCAAGATTTATGTGGACCTGGTGACCAGCGAGTACCGCGAAAAGAAGAACAACATTGCCATCTGCCGGGTTGAACAGCTTTATCCGTTCCGCACGGATGAAGTCCAGCAGGTGCTCGACCGCTATCCAAAACTTCAGGAAGTTGTCTGGGTGCAGGAAGAGCCGGAAAACATGGGCGCCTGGGAATTTGTCCGGCCCCTGCTCAGCGAACTGGTGCGCAACCGGTGGCGGTTAAGTTATATTGGGCGCTCGCGGAGTTCCAGCCCGGCCGAAGGCTCCACGGCCCGGCATGCGCTGAACCAGGAAGCCATTGTGCAGAAGGCCTTCAGCATCCGGCTGGCCGAGCATGAAGAAGATATGGTCCTGGTGGAAAACGTCGCGGAAGGTTCAGGGAGGAGAGATGGTGACGACCAAAATCGTCGTGCCCGAACTGGGTGAATCCGTTGTTGAAGCCACGGTTGGACATTGGAGAAAGCAGCAGGGCGACCGTGTGGCCGTGGGCGATGTCCTGGTGGAACTTGAGACCGAGAAAGTGGATCTGGAAGTCGGCGCCGAACGAAGTGGCGTGCTGGCCCGCATCGAGAGAAAAGAAGGCGAGGACGTCAAAATTGGCGACCTGCTTGGAGTGATCGAGGAAGCGCCCGCTGAAGAAGCGGCTGCCACGAAAGGCGGTGAAACCAAACCCGCCAAAAAAGAAGACCCCGGGGAAGCGAAAGTTCAACCGAAAGCTGCCGCTGCCATTGCTGCCAGTGAAGAAGCAGAAGAAGAAACTGTGGAAGCCGCACCGAAACGCACGGTAACACCTCTGGCCCGGCGCATTGCCGAAGAGCACGGCGTTGATCTTTCCCGGGTCCAGCCCAGTGACGCGGCAGGCCGCATCCGGCAGCGCGATGTCGAGAATTTCATTGAGAACCATCGCGCCGAAGCCGCGGCACCAACAAAACCTGGGGGAAAATCTGCCCCTGCCAGCATGGCCGCGCCCCAGCTTGTTCCCGGCTCTGCCGCGCCCCGCGCAAGACTGGAAGAGCGCGTCCGAATGTCTCGCCGCAGGCAGACGATTGCGCGGCGACTGGTGGAAGCGCAGCACTCCGCCGCCATGCTGACCACTTTTAACGAAGTCGACATGACGGAAGTGATGAAGCTGCGGGCGCGATGGAAAGAAAACTTCAAGAAGCAGCACGGCGTGAGCCTGGGCATCGCCTCGTTCTTTGTCAAAGCCTCGATCGGCGCCCTGCGGCAGTTTCCCCGCCTGAACGCCGAAATCCAGGGGACCGAGATGGTCCTGAAGCATTACTACGACATCGGCGTGGCAGTCGGCGCATCCGAGGGACTGGTGGTTCCCGTGCTGCGCGACGCGGACCAGATGAGCTTCGCGGAAATCGAAACCGCCATCAAGGAATTCGCCCGCAAAGCCTCGGCCGGCGAACTGACTCTGGATGAACTCCGCGGCGGGACCTTCACCATTTCCAACGGCGGCGTTTACGGCTCGCTGCTCAGCACTCCCATCCTGAACCCGCCACAGGTGGGCATCCTGGGGCTTCACAAGATTGAGGACCGCGCCGTGCCCGTGGATGGCAAAGTTGAAATCCGCCCCATGATGTACCTGGCCCTCAGCTATGACCACCGCATTGTCGATGGCACGGAAGCGGTGCAGTTCCTGGTGCGCGTGAAGGAACTGGTGGAAGACCCGGCCAGCCTGCTTTTCACACTTTAAGTAACAGTGCTTTTACGGGACCAGATTCTTAGCGCGCAGGAACTCCTCCACCGCTGCCTTGGCGTCGCGGTGCTCTGCCACGACTTCGTAATTCAAATGCCGCATGTCGGTCTCTGAGATTTTGCCGGCCAGTTGCTCCAGGGCGGCGTAGACGGCAGGATACTCTGAAAGTGTTTTGGTGCGAACAATCGGGACGGCTTCGTAGGGCGGGAAATAATGCTTGTTGTCCCGCAGCACGACGAAATCCTGAGCTTCAAGCTGGGCATCGGTGGAATTGCCGGCCACCACGTCCACCTGCTTTTCGAGAAGAGCACGATAGAGCAACCCCAGGTCCATAATTCTGGGCGGCTCGCCAAACTTCAGATGATAGGTTTTGACCAGACCTTTATAACCATCTTCCCTTTCCATAAATTCATAGCCGAATCCCGGCCGCCAGTGGCGGGCGTACGGCGCGGCTTGTGAAATGGTCCGGATGTGGTCTTTCCGCGCCGTCTCGCCGCGAACCACCAGAACAAAAGTGTCGTCGAATCCCAGCGGGGGCATCACGTCGAGATTGAAACGCGTGGCGTAGAGCTCTTTGACTTTATTGTAAGCGTCCGCGGCGTTGTGCTCGACAGGCTGCTTGAGGATGGCCGTCAGAGCGGTCCCGGTATATTCAACGTAGACATCGATGCGCCCGGCCATCAGCGCCGCCTGACAGACGTAGGTCCCGCCCAGGTCGAAACGCCGCTCCACCTCGATTCCGGTCTGCGCATGCAGGTATTGCGCCAGCATCTCGCCTAGGATGGTCTGCTCCGTGAAGTTCTTGGCGCCCACCACAAGCACCTTGCGGCGCGACGGTCCGCAGGAGCAGAGGATGGTGGCCAGCAGAATTGTCCAGAATGCCTTCTTCATAACTTCGCCGAAGGAACCAGATGGCGTCCGGCCCAGCCCAGGAGGAAATCGGCCAGCAGCCCCATCAGCGCCGCCGGAATCGCTCCGGCCAGGATGACGCGATTATCCACCATGGCCAGGCCCCGGAAGATGAACTCGCCCAGGCCGCCGGCGCCAATGGCTGCGGCAATGGTGGCCACGCCCACGGTGATCACCGTGGCCACGCGGATTCCCGCCAGGATCACGCCCAAAGCCAGCGGGAGTTCAACGTGACACAGCAGTTGCCAGTCCGTCAAGCCCATGCCGCGCGCGGCCTCACGCACGCTCGGGTCAACCCCCACGATGCCGGTGTAAGTGTTGCGGATGACCGGCAGCAAAGCGTATCCGGTGAGGGCGGCGATGGCCAGCCGGTCGGCCCGCGCGCCCAGCCAGGGCATAGGCAGCAGGAACCCGAAAAGCGCCAGGCTGGGTATTGTCTGGATGATGTTGGCGCTTCCCAGAATGGGCTTGTTGAGCGACGGGCGGCGGGTGATCACAATTCCCAGCGGAACGCCAATCGCCACGGCCAGCAGCATCGACATGCCCACCAGCCAGCAGTGCTCGAGCGTCAGCATCCAGATTTCCGCGCGATTTCTAACGAAAAAATCCAGCAGGCTCATGAAAAATTCTCCTTCATTTGGGCAGTCCGACCGGGCCATTCACGCTGCAATAGGGCCCCGTGAAAGACGACTTCAGTCGTGCCGTTAGAGTGCCACGAAATCTTCTCTCGGGGCTTCGGCCCCTGAACAAAACGCTCACGGCGCCGCGGCACGCAATACGCTGAGATAGGCATTCACCGTGGGATCGCTGGAATTCAGGAATTCCGTTCGTGTGTAAGTTCCCACCAGTTGGCCGCCTTCAAGCAGAGCGATGCGTGTGCCCACCATCAGGGCCTCTTGAATGTCATGCGTGACAAAAACGATGGTCTTGCGCAGCCGCTGCTGCAAGGCAATAAACTCCTTTTGAATTTCAGTCCGTGTGAGCGGGTCGAGCGCGCCGAACGGCTCGTCCATGAGAAGAATAGGCGGGTCGGCGGCCAGCGCCCGCGCCACGCCCACCCGCTGCCGCTGCCCCCCGGAAAGCTCGCGCGGATAGCGATGGCGGAAGGTTGCGGGATCGAGCGCCACCATTTCAAGAAGTTCTTCAACGCGCCGCCGCGCCCGCTCCGGCGGCCAGCCCTCCAGCCGCGGAAGCAGGCCGATGTTGCGTTCAATCGTGAGGTGAGGAAGCAGCCCGACTTCCTGAATGACATAACCGATTCCGCGCCGCAGCCGGATGGGGTCCCACTCCAGCACGGACCTGCCCTCCACCAGCACCTCGCCCTCCGTGGGATCGATCAGCCGGTTGATCATCTTCAGCGTTGTCGTCTTGCCGCCGCCGCTGCGGCCCAGCAATACCAGCGTTTCCCCAGCTTCAACTTTCAGGTTGAGGTTTGAGAGCACGTCCCGCTGCCCATCGGGTGAGTAACGCACGTTGCGGAAGTCAATCAATGCAGGGTGTTGTTCCTGTTGCGGCATGGCGGGAGACTCCAGTTTGCACAGCGTGAAGATCTGGAATTTTCCGGAAAGCGCTTAAATCGCCGGACTCAATTTGTTATTATCACAGCAGCGCGGGGCGGATCTCCCCAAAATCATAAAAATTGCAACCTGCCGGCCACGATTTCATCTAATCGGTAGCGGGGGCAAAACAAGATGACCAAGACCCAACAGAAGCTTTCTCCATCTTCGGACCTTCTGACCAGGCTTGGCCAGGCTCGGGCTGCAACGGACCAACTCTTCGAGGTTCCCCTGCGCGATGCGCTCTATGACCGTCCCATTCCCGAACGGCATCGCATTGTTTTCTACATTGGGCACCTGGAGGCGTTTGACTGGAACCTGCTTGGAAATTATGCGTACCAGGCTCAATCCTTCCATCCTGAGTTTGACCAGCTTTTTGCGTTTGGAATCGATCCGGTTGACGGCGGCCTGCCGAGTGACCAGCCCTCGGACTGGCCCACGCTCGAAGAAGTCCATGAATACAACAACCGCGTGCGCGAAGAACTGGATGCGCGGCTCGAGAATGAGCCCCTCACGGATGTCGCGGGCAATCTTTCGTCAGCCGGCGTCTACGTGAACGTTGCCCTCGAGCATCGCCTGATGCACGCCGAAACGCTTGCCTACATGCTGCACCAGTTGCCGCTCCATCGCAAAGTGAAGCAGTCGGAGAGCCACGCACCTGCCTCGCCAGTCGAAACCGGAAGAATGATCGAAATTCCCGCAGGAACCGCAACGCTGGGGCTGCCCAGGGCCGGCCGCGTTTTTGGATGGGACAACGAATTCGAGCTCAACACGGCGCATGTTCCCGCCTTTGCCATCGATGAATTTAAAGTAACGAACGGAGAGTTCCTGAAGTTCCTTCGCGAAGGCGGCTACGAGACGAGAAGCCTGTGGGACGATGCCGGCTGGGAGTGGAAGGAACGCGAGGGCATCCGCCATCCCCGTTTCTGGGTTCCGCGCGAAGGCGCCTGGAACTACCGGACCATGTTTGCGGAGATTCCCCTCCCGCTCGACTGGCCGGTCTATGTGAGCCACGCAGAAGCCGCGGCCTATGCCCGATGGGCCGGCAAAGAATTGCCCACCGAGGCTCAGTTTCATCGCGCCGCCTACGGCACACGTGAAGGAAAGGAAACCGACTATCCGTGGGGCTCCGGCGCTCCGGAGAAGAACCGCGGCAACTTTGATTTCTGGAACTGGGACCCTACTCCCGTGCAGGCGCATCCCGCCGGCTGCAGTTCCTTCGGCGTGGCGGACCTGCTGGGCAACGGCTGGGAATGGACCTCGACGGTCTTCCAGCCCTTTGAGGGCTTTGAACCTTTTCCCTTCTATCGGGGCTATTCCGCCAACTTTTTTGACGGCAAACATTACGTGATGAAGGGCGGCTCGTCGCGGACGGCGGCGTGCATGCTGCGCCGCTCATTCCGGAACTGGTTCCAGCCGCATTACCAGTACGTTTATTCCGGGTTCCGCTGCGTCAGCAATTAGCCTTTTTGCAAGAGAACTGCCATGCCACAGGCCGCCACCGCCAACCCGGTTGCCGACTTCACCGCTCAGTTTGCCGCGGACGTGCGCGCGGGCCTTGAAAAACCAGGCCAGAAGGAACTTCCCTCCAAATATTTTTACGACGCCGTCGGCTCCGCCCTGTTTGAAGTCATCAGCGTGCTGCCCGAGTACGGCCTGACGCGCGCGGGCGAGCGCATCCTGCAGCGGCACGCGGAAGAGATTACGGCCCGCATTCCTTCTCCAATTGTGGTGGCGGAGTTGGGCAGCGGCAGCGGCCGAAAAACCCGGCTGATTCTGGAAGCCATCGCGCGCCGCCAGCCCACGCTTTACCATCCCATTGAAATCTCCCGCACCGCGCTCTCGATGTGCGAGCGCGAACTGAATCAAATCGATGCGGTCAGCGTTCTGGGATTTGAAACCAGCTACCTCGACGGCCTGCGCAAAGCCGCCGCCCGGCGCAAACCCGGCCAGCACCTGCTGGTGCTTTTCCTGGGAAGCTCCATCGGAAACTTTGAACGCGCGCCGGCCGAAGAGTTTCTGCGAAAAATCCGTGAAGTCCTGACCAGGGCCGATGCGCTTCTGCTGGCCACCGACCTTCTGAAACCGGTTGAACAATTGCTTGAAGCCTACGACGATCCTTTGGGCGTCACGGCAGCCTTCAACCTCAATCTGCTGGCGCGAATCAACCGTGAGCTTGACGGGGATTTCGACCTTCAGAAGTTCCGACACCTCGCAAAATGGAATGAGCGGGAGCGCCGCGTCGAGATGCACCTGGTCTCGACGGCCCGGCAGACGGTTTGCGTACGCAATAGCAGAATCCTGGTTCCCTTCGAGGAAGGCGAAACCATCTGGACGGAAAGTTCGCACAAATACAATGCCGAAGAGGTCATCCAGATGGGCCGCCGCACCGGGTACCAATGCGACGGGCAGTGGTTCGACCACGAATGGCCCTTCGCGGAAAATCTGCTCATCCCCGCCTGACGAATCCGGCGCTTCTTCTGCCCCACCTTCGCAGGTTCCTTTTCCAGCCGCTTCGCAATAATGATTTGCCGCAGGACCGCAGGGGGATTAGTCTAGTGGGCTTGGGCCTCTGCGGCACAGGCGCCGGCTGTCCGGTTACCGGCGGCCGGTTGGCATCGCCCACATACAAGGGTGAGATGAGATTTCTTTTCAGACATTGTGTTGCCGCCCTGGCTGGACTGATGGCATTCGCCGCGCTGCCGGCCGTGAAAGCGGCGCCGCGCCCGCAGACCGCCAACCCCTCTTATCGGGTCGAAGGCGTTGTCAAGGACCCGAGCGGCGCCGTCATCAGGGCAGCCCAGGTCACTCTGCGCGCGGCGGGTTACAAGGCAACAAGAACCACAGACGCCGTTGGACATTTTGTTTTCCGTGGTGTTCCCGCATCCAGTGGCAGCCTGCTGGTCCGCGCCCAGGGATTCGCCACATTGGAAGAGCACTGGAGTGCCGGAACGGATGAAACTGCGTCGGTGGAAGCGGTCATGCATCCGGCCTCGACGGCAGAGCAGATGACCGTGACGGCCACAAGGATGCAGACGCCCTTGAGCCAGACCACCGCCGACGTTCGCGTCCTGACGCACCGCGAGATCGCCGCAACGCCGGCCCTCACGCTGGATGGCATCCTCCAGCAGGTGCCCGGCTTCACCCTTTTCCGCCGCACCGGCAGCCGGGTGGCCAATCCAACGGCCCAGGGAGTCTCATTGCGCGGTGTGGGAGCCAGCGGGGCCAGCCGGGCCCTGGTCCTGGAAGATGGCATTCCGCTGAACGATCCTTTCGGCGGCTGGGTTTATTGGGACAGGGTCCCT
>JAJYJL010000171.1 GCA_021789565.1 Acidobacteriota bacterium | reverse complement strand
GGATATTCCGGAAAAAGTGTCTGCCGTGCCCAAAGGGAAGATTAAAGACACCATCCAGAGTAAAGACCTGCGGTGCAACCGTTGTGCTATTCATGTAAACGAGCCGCAACCGTTGCTGGTAGGTGAGATTGGGCTGGCCCAAGATTTGATAATTTTCCGGGACCTGCGCTCCGCCGCCGCTGCTGCCGCCGCCGTTGTTAATATTAGTGGGTAAGAGGCTGCCGCCGCTCGGGTCGGCGGTGCTCATGAAGCGCGAGAAAGTATAAAACGCGTTGAACATCACCCCAGTTGAAAGCTTATGCTGGAGTTGAGCCTGTACGGAATTGTTGTGAGAATAGCCGGTTGTGTTGTAGGAGATCAGCGACCAGTTCGGGTTCGGCTTCAGCAGATTGGCGTTGCTCGACGGCAGCAAGCCTGTGCTTTGCGCGTAAATCAAATCCGGCACCGAAGAGTCATATGCGAACGACTGGGACAGGTTCGAACCCCAGGTCCCGACATAGGTCAGGCGAGCGATCGTGTTCCTGAAAAGCTCGTGCTCGATCGTCAAGTTCCAGGTCTGAAACTTTCCGCTGCTCCAGGTGTTGCCATCCCAGTAAGTGGAGGTGTGGCCATATTTGCTGACTGACCCTGGGGGCACCGGGGCGTTCGGGAGGTAATCGTTTGTCGCGGGGTTGAACTCGAGAGTGTAGTTGGAATTCGCGCCGTTTTGGTTGTATTGATTCTGGTACCTGAGATTCAGTGGCGGATTCGACCTGGCGGCTTGGAGGATCAGATTGAGTGGCATGGGGAAGTGGTAGATGCCGTAAGATGCGCGCAGAACCGTCTTGTTGGTGAGTCGGTACGCAAATCCCAAACGCGGGGCCCAGTCACTGTAAATCGAGCGAAACAGGTTTGACGGGTAGCCCACGGAACTGGCCGTGGCGTACTGGAGGCCGGCAGCCGACCAGGCGTTGATCACGGCGGACGGCGCTCCGAGCGTGCTTATATCGTGATTGTCGGGTGTAAGGACCTCCCACGTGCTGCTTTCAGGATTATAAGGGTCAACCAGCCGGTTCCGGGCTTCGGTGTAAGGCGAGTTATAGTCCCAGCGAAGCCCCAGGTCGAGCGTCAGGCGCCGAGTGACTTTCCATTGGTCTTGGGCGTAGAGATCCACTCTGTGCTGGCGGAAATAGAAATAACCGCGATTGTACTGATTGGAGAGGTAGTCGGGCAGGCCTAGCAGCAGTTGGGCGAATCCGCTGCCCGTGTCCGACATCCCGCAGTTGCACGACGGGTCATAGAGGGCCGTCCAGGTGGGATCCCATTCGTCGCTGCCTTGCGCCTGCTGCAACTCCGCAATGTAGTTCTGCTCCATCCGCCCCTGGAAGCCGAACTGGATCGTGTGCTTGCCATGAGCCCACGTGACGTTGTCATCGAGACTCTCGCTGGTGAGGTGCTGCAGATGGTTATTGTCTGAATCCCATCCAAGGCAGCCGCCCTCGGCGGGGAAGCCGGCATCCTCGCAAGTGTACAGCGTCGGCCAGCCGGTCACGCCGAAAATATTGGGAACGCCCAGTTTGGAATCCCAGTTGGTCATGTCAGCCAAAGTTCCATAATGATTGGGATCCCGAAGCACGCCCACCACCAATTCGTTGAGCCAAGTCGGGGAGATGGTGCGGGTGTAGTTCACGCCGACATTGGTGTCGGGAAACGTGCGGGCGCTCGATCCCATCCCGGACGTGGGGTCGATAGGATCGGCGAAGTAACCGCCTTCAACGGCTGAGAACTCATTGCTCCGCGTGTAGCGCACCGAGAGCCGGTCTTTATCGGTAATATTTTGGTCCACCTTGGCGGTGTAGTTGTTCGTGCGCGCGATCTGGGGATAGGTCTGGAAGAAGTTATCCGCGATCCAAGGATTGTTGTTGTTCGTTGGGTGCGCGGTCATGCTTGCCAAAAGTTTCGCCGTTTGATTGAACGGCCCCGGGATTTGATTGTTCGGGTACGGGGTGCGCTGATAGGGGTACGTCGCCGCCGTGGTCGTCGGGTTATAGATGGTAATCGGCTGGAATCCCAGCGGGCAAGCTGATGAAACCGGGCACGGATTCGAGGTATCCACCGCGTTGCTCAAATCGCCGTTCCACATGGCCGGCGTGGGCACGTCATTCCAGCCAAAGGAGGACGGGTCAAAGCGCTCATGGTCGCGCAAGCCCTCGAAGTCAAAAAACCAGAACGTCTTGTTCTTGCCATTGTAGACGTGAGGAATCACCACGGGACCGCCCAGGTAGCCTCCAAACTCGTTGCGGATGAGTTCCGGCACGGGCACGTTCACGGGGTCGGTCCGCAAGCGTGCCGGGCTAAGTACTGTGTTGTCGCGGATGTATTCGTAGGCGGCGCCATGGATTTGGTTGGTGCCGCTGCGCGTCGCCATGGTGACCGTGGACGGCTCATCGTACTTGGCGTCCGCACCCACAGTGTTCACGCGGAACTCCTGAACGGTTTCAATTCCGGGATGCACGCGGATCATCCCGCCGTTAAAGCGGTCCACCATGGTCGTCCCATCGTAGTTGATAGCCAAAGAGCCGACCCTCATGCCGTTCACGCGGGCGCCGCCAGCGCCGCCCGACACGCCAGGAACCAGGTTAAAAAGTGCCCCGATGTCGCGGCCATTCAGGGGCAGGGCGCGGATCGCCGTAGAGTTCATCACGTCGGACACGCTGCCGCTGGTGGTATTGATCGGGGTGGCAGCCGCTTTGACCGTCACAGTTTGGCGGGTCGTGCCGACTTGCAGCACTGCGTTGACGGTCGCCTGCTGCGCCACCGCCAGATAAAACGTGCCCGCCCATTGCATAAAGCCCGGCTTGCTGACTTCCAGTTGGTAATTGCCGAGGGGCACAGCCCCGAAGTGATAAATGCCGACCGATGAGGTTGTCGTCCTGCTTTGTACGCCCGTCGCTGTGTTTGTAAGAGTCACCTGGGCGCCCGGCACCACCGCGTTGCTCGTGTCCGTCACCGTCCCCCCCACGGTCCCGTACTGAGTCTGGGCAAGCAAGACCATGCTCGATGCAAGCAAGAAAGTACATAAAGCCACAGATACACGGCTTAACCTGACTGCCATACAGCCTCCTCCTCTCGTGATAGCGAACTCACGCTTTTAATCAAGGCAGCTAATCTGGAAAGAGTTTCCAAACCCGACGCGAAAGCAGGCTCCCCTGTGACTACCGCACACGATCGGTGGTCTGGTCAGAGACGCGCAATTAAAAAAGCTATCAACAGTTTATTCACCCGCGGCGCTCGCGATCCGTACCCCAAATCCGATACGAAACAGCAGAGAGGACAGCCTGAGCGGTCATAGCATCCTGCTGCGATTAATACCCATGCCCTTGCGCCCCGCGGCGAACCCTCCTCCAACTTTGACAAGCACTTAGAGTCGAAGGGTTAATTAGGGTCCCTAATTAACGCTACATGGTTACCACCGAAATGGGTGGTTGTCAAGCTTTATTTGCAGCTTTATTTGCAGGTTATTTGCAGGTGGCCGGAACCCTGGCCAGCCGTTCTTTATTGGGGCCAGGCGCCGGGTTAAGGCTTCGGGCCTTGACGCTTGTTTTGTTTAAGCTGATGGATGCGTTTTGAATTTATTTCTTGAAGCAAGACCGAGAAAGGGTTGCAGAACATTTGAACCATCCGTGGGTGAAAGCGATCCGCCAAGGGAGGAATGTAATACAATCCTTTCAGCCGAATTTAAGGCCAGCCAGACCGCGCCGAGAAGGCTGGCTTCTTCTCCCAGCGTGCTCAGTGCAAGCTGAGGGCGTGGATAATCGTTGCGCTCCAGCCGGCGGCGCACTTGTTCGAAGAACACCCCGTCCGATCCGATACAGCCTCCAACTACGACCAGAGGGCAGTCCAGGACCGCGCAGACATTGGTGACTGCGCATGCAAATGCGTTTGCCGATTGTTGAACGAGCCGCTTTGCCTGCCGATTGCCTTCCCGGGCGAACCTGAGAATCTCTTCTGTTGTTGCACCCCTGGTGTCTTTACTCCTGGAGCCGTTACTTTCCCCTAACATCTCCCGCCAGGACCGCTCTATTCCGGCCGTGCTGGCGATCTCCTCCAGGGGACCTAATTGATGCTTCTGTAGAGGGGTTTCCCTGCTGCCCGGCACGTAAAAAAAGCCGATCTCGCCGGAAGCGCAGGCCGATCCGCGATAGAGCCTTCCGTTGATAAAGATGCCTGCGCCCACGCCATCGCCGACCGTTATGAAAACAAAGTTCCTCACCCCGCAAGCCCTGCCGATCCAGCTTTCCGCAATGGCGGCCAGGTTGACATCGTTTTCAACGGCCGTAGATACCTTAGCACTGGCCTCAAGCAGACCGCGCAGAGGAGTGCGGCGCCAGGCCGAGGAAAAGTGCGGTAATGAATCGGTAGTACCTGTCCGCGCGTCGACAATTCCATGAATCCCCGCCGCCAGGGAGAGAAGTTTTTCAAGAGGAATGCCGTGCCGGGCCATCAATTCCCGGATGCCTGACGCTACCAGGCCGGCTGCGCGCATGGGAGTGGCGCGGGAGGCCATTGGGCCGGTCCATCTCCCCAGAACCGTACCGCCCAAATCGGCAAGGGCCAGGCGCACTTCCGACGGGCTGACCTCAGCGCCAGCCACATAACCGAACCCGGTGTTAAATCGCAGCATTCTCGGCGGACGGCCACCACCATCAGACCGTCCAGGCCCCACACTCTCTACCAGGTCCTTCTTCACCAGGTCGGCCACTGCAAACGATATCGTGGGAGGACTCAATCTGGAAATACGGGCGAGATCAGCCTGCGAACACGGGCCGTGCAACTGCAGGAGGCGGAGCAGACGGCGCACATTGACTTCACGTATTAATTCAGGGCGTCCCGGAGCAAGTTCCATCTCAGGGATGGGCTGGAATTTTGTGACTTTAGGCATTTTCGTGCGTGGTGGCAGCGCGCTGCCGGGCCCTTTGGCATCATAGGCCCCGAAGGGGCAGGTTCGGGCCTATTAATAATAGGGGCTCCACATAATGCGTTTGGCCGATTCGAGCTCTCGATTGCCTCGCGCTGACGGAGCACGTTGAAATCATAAAAATTGGAGGTAGCTGCACGAAAAAAAGGTGTTAGTGCAATCCCCAATAAACTCGACGAGCCTGGGCCCACGAATGTCCCACAGCTCTTCGGTGCTCGGAGCCTTTGGTGTGTTCACTCGATTCAGACTGTCCCAAGGACCCAGCGCCAGTTCAAGCATCTTTATATTATGAAACCATCAATTAACACAAGCACTGCTATTTGCGCGGCGCGCGCTCCCGAACCGCATCAATCCGCTTTTTTCCGGGCAAACCGGACCGTGGCCACTCTGCGGGGAGTTGTTGAGAGCCTCGGCTCAGGCAACCACGCTGAAGGGTTTCTCGACCGACTGTCCTGTCATGACGTCATGCGCCCGTATCTTCCAGCCCCCGGTTGGGTCATTGAACGCCAGGGTTATGCTCTCCCGAAACGGCGTTGAGCGGATCAGCAGGTTGCGAGAGTAGATGTCGTATGTTGTTCCCGAGGGATCGTCGATTTCTATTCTGATAACGCGAAACGTTCCCTCGGGAACCGGGGAGAAATCATTAACGACGATGTTTAAGGTTTGACCCGTCTTGATTTCACCCGGGTCGGCGAGCCTAAACTCGGGCAGCGGCTGTGCGGACCGGGTCAAGAGCAGAGGGCTCCAGGGATCGAGCGTGGCGTCCAGGGTCTTGACGGAACCCAAATCCTTGCTCTGCCGGACGTCGTACGTTTGCCCTGCCGCGTCCCACACCAGATGGACCCTGGCGCTCTTTTCAAGCAGGGAGTTATCAATGCTTCCGGCCCATTCGTGCGCTTCCAGGGTGGGAAAGCTGCCCCATCCTCCGTCATCGAACTGTGGATTGCGGAAGACCGCCACATGCTCGCATCCGCCGTTTTTATAGATCACCACTTCCGTGCCCGGCAGGCGCTTGCCGTCCGCGCCCAGCACGCGCAGGCGGGGGGAAATATGGACAAGGCCCAACACCCCTTCCAGGAGGTCGGGAAGGCTGGTATCCAGGCTGGCCTGCAGGCGCTGATAGGCATAGCCTGCGATTTCAAGGTTCAGAAAAACCGCCTTTCCCGTGCCGAACGTGTTGACGATCACCAGAGGCGTGCCGCCGCTTTGCGCCAGCGCTTTGCCGGTGGCGGCCTTGACACCCGGATCGCCCGGCGACAGTAATTTGAGCTCCTTGCCCTCGAGCTCCAGCGAGCCTGCATTCGCCACGCCCTGCGCGGTTGCCGGCTGCCCGGCCGCGGCAGATGCCGGGGTCCTGCTGATGCCGAAAACGTCGTCGAGCTGGCCGTGCCCAAGATCGCGTCCGTGCTCATTCATGGTGGCGTTCCGGTAATCCGCAATCAGCAGGCCGCCGCTGTGGACAAACTGTCGAATCTGTTGCGCCTCATCCGCGCTGACGGCCAGGGACTGCGGCATGATGAAGGCGCGGTACTCGCCGCTTGCGAGCTTGCCGGCCTCGATCTGCTTGTTGGAAACAAAGTTGTACTGCATGCCCAGGTCTTCAATCAGCTTGGTCCAGCCGTTCCGCACGGCGGTGATGTGGCTGCCACGGTCTCCGGCGCTCCGGGCCACCCACTGGCGGGCGTGCTTCAGGTTGCTGAGCAGCCAGTGGACCTGCATGGACGGCTGCGAATAGTGGAGCGCGATGCCGTCATGGGTGCGGTGCGAGTTCATCACCAGCTTCGGAATGCCCCGATGGAGGTCTCTGAATACTTCTGAAAAAGTTTCAGCCGCCGGGGTCAGATCCCGCGTCTTTTCGTCAACAAACTGGTAATTCCTAAGGTTGTCGTCCCAGATCAGGCTGCCGCGGTGGGCATGGAACACTCCCCACCAAATCGGCCGCACGGCCCGTTTTTGCTCCAGGCGGTCTTTCGCCGTGAGCGGCTTGCCGGGCGTGTATTCATAGCCGTGGGTGGAAACCATGATGGTTTCCGGCTTGAGCGAACGGATGACTTCCACGTTGTTGCCGATGTTGTAAGGCTCAATGACGTCCACCGCCCTCAGCACCTGCTCATAGTTGTACCAGCCGAATGGAAACGGGCACTGCCCGCCCTCGGTGGCGCAGAGTGCGTGGGGGTCTTCCTCCTTGCAGACCCGTGCCGCCCGCAGGATGGCGTCGGCAAACGTTTCATCCATGAAGTTGCGGAAGTCGCACCAGGCAGAAACATTCCAGCCCTCGGTGGAATGGACTTCGCCCAGTTCCTTGTAGAAGCGCTTCAGAAAATCCAGCACCTGGCTCCAGGTCTGGAAGTTGGTGGGCTTCTGGACGGCTTTCCAGCCGGCGCGCCGGCCCCAGCGGTCGTTCGCCCTGGGCAGAGGACCGAGCTTGTCGGACAACGCTTCCTCGTTCAGGTTGACGATGGAACGCGCGTCACTGACCAGGCCGATCACCGGTTCCCATTCGTCGTGCACGCTCATCCCCACGCCTCTTGGTTCCGGGAAGCTGGTGCCCCATTGTTTGTTGAAGTTCTTGACGCCGCCATACCTGGCGTGGAAGACGGCAAGGGCGATGGAGTCGAAAGCGCGGTCGGTAGTGGTATAGGAAATCATCAGGTTGCGCTTTTCCCATTCCGTGCCGGAGCGCACGCTTTCATCGTCCCAGCGCGTCATCTCCTCGCCGGTCTGCCATTCGCCAGCTACGTGGCCGGGGATTCCGTAGAGCTTGCGAAGGTATTCCGCAAACTTGATGGTGCAGTGTTCGGAGTGGCAAAAATCGTTGGGTTTGATCTGGTCGGCCTGGCCCAGCTCATCGGCGATGTTGTAAAAAAGCGGACGAAAAGCGCGGTGTTGGCGCACGTACTGCCGGAGATGTTCCCGCACATACTCGTCGGTTTTGGGATCGTTAACGCAGGGTTGCCGGACCCAGAGCTTGAGGTTGTTCCGGTCCCGCAGCACCTCGGCGACCAGGCCCTTCCAGAGCGGCTGGTCCTTGTGGTAGATGGCGAAAACTTCCCAGGCCATCTGCTCGACGTAAAAATTGAAATTGTTGTCGAGAACGTTTGAAAACTCGCCGTTGCGGTAGGCGATGGTGGCGTCCACACCGCACTCGCGCAGCAGATCGTAAAAACCGTCAGGGTAGTGGGCCCAGCTCACCACGTGATAGTCGTCCCAGGCCCGCGCGGGCGGTGAGAGGAGAAATTTTGCTCCCTCCACCTGCGGAACGCCGTTCACCTTCAGCCGAATCCAGTTGCAATAGGTCAGCGCCGGAACCAGGGGGAAGGAAAAAAGTTGAGGGCTGCCCATGGACGCAGGCGGAGGAAAAGCCGAACGCCAGGCCACACGGCCCAGGCTGTCAATCCATTCGATTTCCGTCTGGCCGGCGGGCGGCACACGGAAAGAAATGTTTCCGTTGACCGCGGCGCCGGAGTCATAAAGCTCGCGGTCCAGGGTGACGCGCGCCACAACCGTGGTATCCGCCGTTTGCGGGACAGGTTTGCCCGGGAAAGCTTCAGCACCAGGCAGGCCCAGCGCGCCTCCTGCGATGGCGGTTCCAAAGGCTGTGCGAAGAAAATTTCGGCGTGACGGCAGGTTGTTTTTGCCCATGAGTTCTCCCTCCAAGCAAGCAGACCCGTCAGGCTACCAAAGTTCCGACAGGATACACAAGATGTTTCCTGCTGACAGTGATTGATATCGCAAGCAGTCATAATACGACGAAAGGGTTTTCGTCCCCGGGTTCGATGCTGCCAGGTCGAACCAGTACAGCGAGGGACGGAATGATGGGCTGCGCCTGCCGGTTCTTAACGAATCTGAATCACGGCGTGGACTACCTGCCCTTGACGAATTCCACAAATCCGTGGTCGCGTAGGAAGCGGAAATACCCCACAAAATCAAACCGGGTGGGGCCCATTTCCATTTTAGTCAGATGGATTACCTGCTCGAGGTTCCGCTGCCCGTCACACCAGTAAAGCGCGGAGATGGGGACGAGGGCCCAGGCGCCGGAAGGATACCCGTCGCGCTGGTCGGGCGGGATCTGGTCGAGAGGAATCGTACCAAAGCGTTTGCGCTTGACAACGATTTGCGAGGCAACCGCGGCTTGCGGGTCTGGCGCGGCGATGGGCTGGATGGAACCCTCGATGGCGAGCTGGCGCGCTCTTTCAGCCACAGCTTCACGAACGCGCCCGGCCTGCTGGTTTCCGAACTCGACGAGATTGTTGGACACCGGCGCAAGTGAAGCCTGCAATGCCTGCTGCTCATCCGGCGCAACCAGCCGCAGAACGGAATCGACGGCCTGGGTTTGCCGTCCCACCTTGTAGTCAATTTCGTCGAGCGACTGTTGCAGAAGTTCTCCCAGTTCTTCCCGGCTGCCGGCGTCTGCAATGCGGTCGAGGTAAGGCGAAACGGCGTCCAGCACCTGGCCGTAGCCGCGAGTCTGGCTCAGGTCCGCCAGCCACACGGCCTGCGGCGCCTCGGCGTTGGCCAGATAGTAGAGATAGGCTGCCGACACAATTGAGATGTCCCGCAGCGACCTGGAATCCACGCGGCCCGGAGTATCTTCGCTGTTGTGGTGGGTGTCCACGCCGCTGCCGCTGTAGGCCCATTCGGTGGGCACGCCGATGGTGGGATCTCCCAGATAACTGTCCGTGCCCGTCAGGTAGGGGTGCTCGTGCCAGAGGCGATGGACCGAAGAAAAATAGTCATCGGCCACCTTCAGAACAAAAGCGTCGGTGTAGGAACTGGCGACCTCCGGGTTCATGTAAAAAGTGTATTCCGTGCCCTGCATGTCATACTTGCCCGCAGGCGTATCCAAGCACCAGGCGGCGATCGTGCGCTTGATCCGCTCACGATGATTTGCGATATAGGCCATCGACCCGTACATCTCGGGCATGGCCAGGACCCGAATGGTGCGCCGCGGCCGCGGCAGCTTTCCGGACTCAATCAGCCGGTTGAGTGTTGCCATGGCTTCCATCAGCGCGGCCACGCCGGTGGCGTTGTCTTCGGCTCCCTGTTCAGACGTGTGGCCCAGCGCCAGCACTTCTTCCGGCCCGGTGCCGGGGATGACCC
>JAJYJL010000170.1 GCA_021789565.1 Acidobacteriota bacterium | reverse complement strand
CGCAGGCCTTGAACAGCAGGTCAAGTCCAACAGGCCCGGGGCGGCTTCCAGAGTTCTTCCTGTTGCCTGGACTTTTGCCACGCCAAGCAGGCTTCTGGCTTCGGCGGTATCGTAGAAGGCGCGCAAGGAAGCATCGTTCGAGTGCTCGGCTTCCCAGGCAAACCCGGAGAGGGCGCGCAGTTCGCCGCTAAAGTCGCCCGTGTCCAGAACCAGGGCGGGATAGACTTCCGCGTAGCGGGGCCACCAGAACGACTGGAGCACTCTGTCCGTGCCAGGCGGCCTTATGCCAACCGAGTGGAGGGCCGCCATGCCGAATGAGATGCCCTCCATAGCAAACTCCTGGTATCCGGCTGGTTCCGCTTCGCTGCCGTCGCCGGGGAAAAGTCCGTCTAACAACCGGTCGAAGGCGACACTCAATTCAGCTAGGGCTGTTCCCAAGCGTGCATTCCAATTTGGCAAATCGCCATACAAAGCCACAACGGCGGCAAGAGCGCCGCCTACCGAATTCGCCATCCAGTTGCTGGCCGCGATGGGCATCCGGTTGTTTGTAAAGTACTCTTCAATCGTGGGATTAATGCCATTTCGCCACAGTCCTTCTGCAATCTGTTCTTTTTCAGCAAGAGTCAGATGGTTCGCGATCAGGTCGTATCCAACGGCCACTCTCTGAGAAAAAACTCCCACCTCATAATAAGTGTGCAGACCGTGGGCACTGAACCAAGGTGGCGTCCAGGTGGGCCAGGCCGAGATGGTGAGCAGGCCTTTGCGTGCCGCATTTAGCGCTGCCTGATCGCCATTCAACCGGTATTCAACTGCGTTGAAAGCGATCTCATTACTGTAATTTTCAAGCAGTGAGAAATACTGCGGGAGGCCTGGAAAAACCGAAACACTCGGCAGCAACGCAATGTTCTCTCCTGCAAAAGAGCTGTAAGCAAGTGCCGAGCGCAAATCCCGGGCCTTGGCGCTTAGCGCGGCCAGAAAGGGGCTGGATGCGTACGCGGAACGCAGTTCTTCGAGTCGGCGTGACGTCAGCAATACACGCGGATGCGGAGGAACATCGCCCAGCACAAGAAACTGGAACTCATTCCGCGCCGGGCCGGAATTGACAAGCGCGCGGTACATTCCAGGCTTCAATGTTCGCGGCAACGAAACCTGATAATCAGCCTCGTGTCCAGAGTTTTGCTGGCGCTTCGAAGTGAGATGGAACTCCCTACCTTGTGAATCGTAGACGGAAATCAGGAGCGCCGCCAGCGACCGAACTGCCACCGTTAGGTGTCCACCAACTTCCACAGGATGTTCCGCTATCGGTAGCTCCTCGCCGGCGGAATGCGCGAGTTGAGGTTCGAGCAACGACAGCACGTTGCTCCGCTCGGCAACGATCCCAAGATGGCGGAGATACAACCTGTTGGAAGAGTCTCGGACGGGGGACTTTACCGTGGCTTCAATCACGATTGCCTGGACGCTTGCGCCCGCGGCCGGAATGCCTAGGTTCATTCCACGGATGGTTATGGTGCTCGTTCCGGATGCCGGCGGCAGAGGAGCCTTGTAAAGTCTGCCATTCTCCGTTGCCAGCATGACCGTGACGGTCTCGACGGTGCCGCTTATCCTCAATTGATAAGTAAGATTGAACTGAGATTCTCGCGTCGCGTGGAAAGAGAGCGGCTTGATCAATCCAATACGCAGAATGCTCTGGCCATAGGACTTGACGTCCCGTACCAGGCACCGGCTTCCGTTGAGCTTCGCAGTATAGAGACCCGGATCGAAGCCAATGTCCTGAGCCAACGGATAGCTTAGCCAGTCGCGAATGCCATGTGAAAAATCAGTGGCCCATGTCCAGCGCGCGTAGGACGGTGCACTCTCGCTCAATTGCGCGGCTCGCGTGAACGCCGGCGAGCACACAATTGGACACAACAACAGGGCCGTTGCCCGAAGGATTCTAAGGGAAAGCCTCAATGCTGCTCTTCCGCTTGGATGCCCCGCTGAATCGGCAATAAGTCTTTGCACAATGATTGAATCTTGCTGCACGCTTCAGCGATGTCATCGGTGTCTCTGCTTGTTCCCAGGAACAATGTCTGCTCCAGCCAAACCCCGTCTCGGCACAAGCGCTCGCACTCAGGGAGATTCAAAGATTCATAATCCTGGGCGGGCTCCCATCTGCCGCAGGCGCAAGGAGGAAGGTCCTTCCTATGAAAAAGTGGATTACGGTAAAGCGGATAAGGATAGGGCCCCTTAGCTGGGATGCCTTCGGCTTGCAGAGCGCTCAGGAAAACATTGCGATCCAGGCCATTGAATTCTGAGGGATCGTAACGCAGGGTAACAAGGTAGTTCGGCTGCGAAGTGACTCGTGGGTCGTCCGCTCCCAGTTCCAATCCCTTGATGGGTTCGAGACCACTTCTCAGCCGGGCAACATTCGCCTGACGAATGCGAGTCTGTTCCTGCAACCTTGCCAGTTGCTCGATGAGCACAGCTGCCTGCAAACCCGTCATGCGGTAATTGGTGCCAAGCGAGAAGTGTTCAAACCAGCCCCCTGAGGCGCGCCGGCCATGGTTGCAATAGGACCAGCATTTTTCTGCGAGCGTCTGGGACCGGGTCAGAATGATGCCGCCTTCGCCCGAGGTCATCAACTTGAAGGCCTGGAAGCTGAACGTTGCAAGGTCGCCGAAATTCCCCACGGGGATTTCCCGCCACTGAGCACCCTGCGCGTGCGCCGCATCCTCAATGATTGCCAGTCCGTGATGATAGGCGATCTCGCGTAACGCATCCATGTTCGCTGGCTGTCCGCCAAAGTGGACGGGAATGATCGCTTTGGTGCGGGGCGTGATGGCTGCCCGCACAGATTCGGGCGAGAGGTTCAGCGTGACCGGGTCAATATCGGCGAAGACTGGTACGCCATGGCATAACATGACACTCGTTGCGGTAGCGATGAATGTAATGGCAGGGACTACGACCTGATCACCGCACTGGATGCCTAAAGACCGAAGTGCAACCTCCAGGGCGATTGTTCCATTGACACAGGAAATGGCATATGGGACGCGATGCAGAGCCGCAAAAGCCCTTTCAAACTCTTCGACTTTCCTGCTGTATCCACCCCAGAAACCGCTGCGAAGGACGGCGATAACGGCTTCCTCCTCAGGGGTCCCGTGCTGAGGCCAGCTTGGGAAAGGTTCAGACCTGACAGGAGTCCCACCCAGCAATGCAAGGCCCACGCTAATGCCCCCCCAAAGCGCTTGGACTGGTCGGCGCGGGCGCATATTTGAGCGTCGTTGAGATCCTCCGGCAGGTGTCCATCAGCGATTTCGACATTTCGCGGTCGCATTTGTGGGTCACACGGCCAGCAGGCCCCGAAATGCTGATTGCCGCGACCACTTCTCCTGCCGGATTAAATATCGGAGCCGCAATACACCGCGCTCCCGAGGAATCTTCGCCGTTGTCAACGGCGTAGCCCTGTTCCCGAACGCGGCCCAGTTCACGCTTAAAAGCTGTTCCGTCGCGAACTGTCTGGTCTGTCAGGTGGTGGATGGGGTGTTTTCTAAGAATGGCATCAACCTGCTGTTCAGACATGTGTGAAAGCAGACACTTTCCAAGAGCGGTTGAGTAAAGCGGGCTTCGCATTCCAGCATGGGCCGCCAGTCGAAAAGCGTGAGGGCTCTCCAGCACATGGATATACAAGACGTCTCCACCGTCAATCACGCCGAGATTTACGGTCTCATTAAAACGGTTCAGCAGGACGGTCATCAGCGGAGCTGAAAGCCTGATCAACTCGCGCGTGGGTTGGACGCCAAGGCACAAATTCTCCCACCGGGATGTCAGGGAGTAGCGCCCTTGGGTGTCTTTCTCCGCGTAACCAAGCTGGCAAAGGGTGTACAGAATGCGGAAAACGGAACTTTTGATCATTCGCGTCCGCGACGTCAGTTCCCCCAGTGAAACTTCGCGTTGCCCGCTAAAGGCCTCTACCACTCTTAAAGTTCGGTCGATCGCCGCGATGTAGTTTCGTGCCGCCATTGTTCCACTGGATGTCCCTTGTATACACAATTCCTCAGGTTATTGTAAAGCCAAAAATCTTCGCAATGCTGAAATCGTTCTTCCTGTAAGAAGGCTACAGAATGCGCATTTTTGCGTGAACGGCAAGCATATCTGGCGTTGACGACATTTGGAATATTAGAAAAATCAACGGGAAAATTCTAAAGGGAAGAATGGATTCCAACGCGCTTCCTACCAAAACCGATGGAGGCATTAGCATCCTCGGGCTGAAGGGTATAAAGCCTGATTGCCGCTCCTGTTTCCCTGGCCGCCGACAAGAACTACGACACGCGAGACTTCGTGCATCGACTGCGGCAGCTGCGCATCACGCCGCACGTGGCGCAGAACACCACGAACCGGTCCAGCGCCATTGACCGGCGTACGACTCGGCATGCGGGTTATGCGCTGCCCTGTCGGCGATCAACTTCTGCAAGTCGGGGGGAATTCGAGGGATGCCTCGGGCTTTCGACTTCCACCTCCCAAGAAGTCGAAAACCTTTCCGATGCCAGCGGATCAGTGTGCCGGGCTTCACGACGGTCAGAGCTTCTCGTCATGCAAGCAATCTGGAAACCAAGACCATGGTCACCTTCGTAGCCGCGTCGCCCGATGAAGTTTGACCTTGTGCTCCAGATACAAAGCCAACTGCTTGCGGAGGAAGAGGTTCTCAGCGCCCGGGGAACACCGAGGCCTCAGGCTGGCCCAAATAAGCCTCAGGGCATCGCGCAACAGATCGAACATGGTCCCATGCAGGCTGGACAGGAAATCGAGTTTCGGCATATTCGACAGGATCTCATACGCCGAACGTTCTCGTCATCCATGCTTGTGAATCCTGGCATAATGGATTTCTGAGCACAACAACCAACCACCAGAAGGCCGAAACCTTACGGCCTTTATTGGACGCCCGTGCACAACCTACGTTCTGCGGCTTCAGAGTACGGTGCGAGTTTGGGCGGTCGCTCGTCAGCATAGAGCAGCCACACCCGCCGGTCCTTGTAGTAGTCAATGAGCTCCTGGTTCTTCGCCGGCCCCATGTCCTGCGCCCAGATCACCTTTTGGCTTTCAATGTCCGCAGTATTATAAACCCATTCCCAGACGCCCGACGGCGGCCAGACATCTTTACTATGGAGCGGGATGTCGTAAAGGTCTGGGGAATATCGCACCAGGACAACGTCGCGCCCCGGCTGTTTCTCAAGCGCAGAAAGTATGCCACCTCGCCCCGGCGTCGGAAAACGATCCCGGCGCGAAAACCACGAGGTCCATGTGCCCCAATTGGTTGGTCGAATGTCTGGGCGAAGCAGGCTCACGCCACAGCGCAAAAACAACAGCAAGACCATTGCAACCGGCATTGCGCGAACCAGGAATAAGGCCCGGGCACTGCCCGGAGATGCGCCTGCGGCAAGGCGGCGCATCGCCAGCAACACCAAAACCAGAAAAAGGCAAGTCATGGGCGCCGCGTAATGCAGATAGAAGTACGACTCGGCCAGAATGCCGACAAGCGACGCCCCGAAGGCCAGCAAGAGAAACCTCACAGGCCCACTTACATCCTTCCATCCAAAGCCGTAAGGCAATGTGACAAGCGCTGCAACGAGAACCAGACTAAACATCGGACCTAAGAAAAACAGCCAAAGACCCGTCAATTTCTCCAGCTCATTCATCATCAGGCCGCCCAGGGTCTTGCTGCTTCGAAACATGGAGAGGTCAACATCCAACTCCCACTCCCTCATCTCGGCGTGCCGGTAAGCCGGAAGAGGCTTCTCATGCTGCCACAAGAAGTACGGGACAGGATCATACTGGGCCTGATAAACCTGGTAGGGCATTCGAAGTGGATTCCCCGTAACGCGCCAGTTGTAGTAACCCATCCACGCCCCTGTAAGGCCTAGGAAAAGGCAGATGGGCAAAACCACTCGGCGCAGCGAAACGGAGAGCGGCGGCCTTCGCTTACCCAGCATCCACACGAAGAGGGCCACGGCAATCGGAAGGCTGAGTACCAGCCCCTCGTACGGCCGGCTGTTGGCCAGTATCGCCAGGCCCAGCGCCATCAGCAGAGCGTTCCGCACCCGGTGCTCCTGCTTCAGTCGAGGCAACGCCCCCAGAGCCAGTGCGCCTCCCATCGCCGCTACCGCTCCGCCCCAGTAGCTGTTGGCCCAGTAACTGAACGCAGCAATTCGCGCCACAGCCAGGAACCCGCCCAGCAACGCCCATCCTTCTCCCACCCAGGCTTGCAGCATCCATGTGATGGCCGCGCACATGAGTCCCACGCTCAGCCACACGCCCCAGAAGGGATGACCGAACAACACTTGCCCAAGGGCCATGAGCGCACTTGGCGCAACGGGATATTTAGAGTTGTAAGTGGGTTTCAGAATAATGAAGAGGCTCTCAAAGTGGGTCCACAGGTGAGGCGTGGGATTTGTCAGCCGTCCATGCGCAAACGTGTCGGCGGTCAGCAGTTGGGCAAACTCGTCCTGCATCAGCGGTTGGGGAATCGGCAGGATGGGCAGCAGTGCGGCCCGTAAAGTCAAGGCGGTCAGCCCAACTGCGATGACCGAAAGCCCCCGTCTACGCGCCACCTTGCCCAAGGTCCGCTCAATAGCCTCAAACCAGCGCGAGCCCAGGCTTGGAACCGTGAGGGCCAGCACAACCGCGAGGACACAAAGGCAAATTTCAATCTCAAGAAACATTAGCCGCCCCCAAAAAGTTCAAGTGGCGAATGTCCCACACTCTATCATGCGTGTCAATTCTCACCCCGAGAAGGCCTCAACTCATCTTCCTTGCGCTTCCGCCTATCGCTGTAACACAAATGAAATGGCCGTCTAACCGTTGGACTGTGATTCGGTTTATCCCCCATGACGTCGATAAATGCCGAGCGCTTCATGAACCTACAGCTCTCAGGACTTCCATGCTTCCGGGATAACGAGGGGAAACCAGAAGTATTGAAAGTGGGTGCGCCGCTGAATGCAATCCATCCTTTGGAGGAATGACAGGGCAGGTTAAACGGGCTGCGGCTGAAAGGGCCCCGACTCTTGAAGTTAAGATTCACAAATCTGGTTACTTGATGATAAAGTTCTTGGCCGATGGGGTACACCGCTTCAGACCTGGAAGCAGTAGCTGTTGGATTCGTGCTGTTTGCCCTCTTCGCCTTTGCCCCCGGGTACACTTTCGGATGGTTGTCAGACGCGTTTCACTTCCGCCAGCGCAGGCTGGCGACCCGGCTGGCGGCCGCCGTTCCATTATCAATCGGCCTCGTTCCAGTGACAGCATATTTTCTGTGGCGCTGTTGGTTCCCGCTCGTCTGGATCGTTTTCGGGACATGCGGTGCGCTGTGGGCCATTCTGCTGGTCCGTGACCTGCGGGCAAACAGGCTTCAGCTCTCACGATCTGGCTGGTTGGTCCTGGCCGTTGCCATGGGATGGCTGGTGGTCGGCACGCTTTCACTGATCGACTTGCAAATCGGTGACCGGCTATACTTTCCGGTTTCCTCGTACGATCTCATGACCCGCTCGGCATTTACGGCGGCTCTGTCGCGCGGCAAAATCCCACCGCACAACCCGTTCTTCTTTGCCGGGCAGCAGGCCCCTTTGAAGTACCACTATTTCTGGCTCATTCCGTGCAGTCTCGTCGATCAACTCGGCGGATCAATGGTCAGCCCACGAGTGAGCTTGATAGCGGGAATCTTGTGGTGTGGCTTAGGTCTGCTGGGGCTAATCGCGTTGTACCTCCGGTTTTTTCAAGAGAAGGGTGGGGACCGGATCGAGCGGCGAACTTTGATTGCGGTGGCTCTGCTCGGAGTCACCGGGTTAGATATTTTGCCGGTTTTCATGCTCGATGCCTTAGGACACGTACTTTTGCCAACCATCGAATGGTGGAATAACCAAATTGCCTCTTGGGTTGCCACGATGCTGTGGGTTCCACACGATCTGGCTGCGCTAATTGCAGGCCTTACGGGTTTTCTTCTCATCTGGGACACGGCACGACAAGACCGCCGCTGGATAAAAATTGTCGGCATTCTCGGAGGCGGCGCGGCCTTTGCTTCCGCCGTGGGCGCCTCGATCTACGTAGGCGGCACTGTGGCTGCTGGCTGCGCGCTATGGCTTGGGATTGCGCTCCTAAATCATTGGCGGCACCATGCGATTATGCTGGCTTCTGCCGGTATACTGGCCGGAGTGCTTCTGCTGCCCTTCATTCTTCAGGTGACGCAGGGCTTAACAGCTACCGGAGCGTCCCCGCATACCTTTCCCGTCGGGCTCACCGTGCGCTCGTTCAAGTTTGCGGACGTCATTGTGCAGCCTTCCAGTCCGGGCAGGATGTTGGCGCTCGACGTAGCGCTGCTGCCCCTGAACTACCTCCTTGAGTTCGGTTTTTTTTTAGTTGTAGCGTGCCTATGGGTGCGACGGGTCTGGCGGCATGGGTTTAAGGATCAGGCGGAATGGTGCGCCGCAGCGTTGGCCGCTGCTTCGCTGCTGGTATGCACTTTCACGAGGTCTGCAGTGATCAGCCATAACGATCTCGGGTGGCGAAGCGCGCTTGTGTTGCAATTCATCCTGCTGCTTTGGGCAGCCGAGATGTGGAACGAGGGCACGCTGGGGTTTGGGCCCTCTCACGCTGATCGATCGGTTGCGCACCCCAGGGCCGCGCCTTACCTGGTTGCCGTGACGATCGTGCTGGGAGTCATGGGGTCGTGTTACGAACTCTGCATGCAAAGGACTTTCCCGATCCTTTCGGATTTGTATGACGTCCAAAGGTACTCATGGCTCTCACCCGACCATGAACTCGGCCGGCGAACCTTCGAACTCCGGCGCGCCTACGAAGAACTGGACCGCATACTGCTACCAAGTGCAATCGTTCAGGCCGACCCGGAGGCTGGGATCGGAAACATGCCGGCTGAATTGTATTCCAGCCGGCAAATGGTTGCCGACGCCGGCAATTGCGGCACAGTATTTGGAGGAAGCAAAAAGTTCTGCGACGAGGTGATCCTTCCGCGCCTTAAGCCCCTCTTCGACAACAAGCGGCAGGTGACTACTGAGGAAGTGGCCGACACTTGCCGCGAGTTCTCCATCACTGCTCTGCTATTTAAAGACACCGACCCGGTGTGGAAGGATAAGTCGAGCTGGATCTGGAAGGTGCATCCGCTGCTAAACAACAGTCTTGTACGCGTGATCGCATGTGGAGGTCCTGCTGGAGCACAAGCGCATGGCAACGCAAATCGATAAAGAAATGACCGCGGGCTCGAGGCTCCTTCAAGTCGCGTGGATCCGGCGGCTGACCAGCCACATCCCGCCTGAGCAGTTCGGGCGCTACATGCTGGTCGGCCTGTGGAACACTCTGTTTGGCTACGGAGCCTATGCACTCCTCACAGCTCTGCTTGCACCTGTCGTTCCTCACAGCTACATTCCCGCCAGCATTTTTGCAGCTCCGCTGAACATGACGGTGGCGTACCTGGGCTACAAGTGGTTCGTGTTCAAGACCCATGGCAACTACTTGCGCGAATGGTCGCGCTGCATTGTGGTCTATGGTAGTGCAATGGTTCTGGGCATTATCATGCTTCCGCTGGTCGTGTTTCTCATCCGGATGAGCACCGGCCTTGATCGGTCCGCACCCTACATTGCAGGCGCACTGCTGATGGGATTCACTGTCATCTACAGTTTTCTCGGGCACAAGAATTTTTCCTTCCGCCCTCGTGAGTAAGGATCAGAAATCGAGATTGCCTCATGCCGGATATGGATGGCCGGTCAATAAAGATGGGTCAAATGAAGCGCTCGTAAGCGCGATGAAAGGGCAGCAAGTCTGGCGGGCAATGCTCATGCCATTTCCACACGCCGGCCGTTGGCTGCCCGCTACGGTACTCCAAGTCCGAACGCGGCTCTCCGGCAAACTCGCATCGGTAGAGCAGACCGATGGAGTGACCGCGGGTGGTTAGTATCCGTCCGGTGGACCCATTACCAACGCGCAGAAGACGGGCGAGGCGGTGTCCTCTCTGGCCGGCGAGTTTCAGTCGATGTTTTCTTGAGGGGAGATAGGGTCGAGGCTAAGTCCGGTATGATTG
>JAJYJL010000169.1 GCA_021789565.1 Acidobacteriota bacterium | reverse complement strand
TTGTCCTTCCTTTGCTGCTGATGCTGCTGTTGGGAATATTCTGGTTAGGGCGCGCCTACAACGTTTATGAAACGATTACCCGTGCCGCGCGGGAGGGGACCCGCTACGCTGTGCTGCCCAGTTGCGTGTCGTGCTCGCCTTCCAACAGTATGCCGGAGACGTATACGGCGGCGGGCACGTCCACGTCCCCCGCGTGCCTGGGAAATCCCACAGACGAATTCACCAACTACGTCACTCCGGCGCTACTCGCATCGAATCTTGACCCTAATGTCGTCAAGAACTTTTGTCAGCAGGCCGTGGTGATCAACCCGGATACCGACTCGAGCGCCTGGCAATGCGGAGTGCAAATCAGTTTTCAGTATCCATTTCAGCTGGCCATCCCTTTTACTTCTTTATACGCCACGACGATTGACATTCCCACCAGCGTGACGATGCGCATGGAGAACCAGCCTGTTAACTTGTCGACTGGCGCACCATCCTGCCCATGAGGGCGGATTAAAGGGCTTTCGGAAGGGGGAAATTGACATGGCAGCGGGCATTCATCTCGAACGGGCGATAAGCCAGCGCAACTCCTGCAGGTCCGGCGCGGCAAGCCTTATTTCCACGGTATTCGCTTTACCGGGCCGCCTGAGGCCGCGAAGCCGGAGACTCCGGGAAACGCACGGGGCCCAGCTTGTGGAGTTTGCACTGGGGCTGCCGTTTTTGCTGGTTGTGTTGATAGGCGTCATCGACTTCGCGCGCGCTTACAACACCAAGCACATCATGGTGAACGCCGCGCGCGGCGCTGCGCGCATCATGGTCTCCATGCCGCTTAGCAATTCAAGCTGCCCAAGCGGATGGAGCATCACCTCTCCGGGATCAGGCACCCCGTGTGCGATCCAGGCATCTGAGGACTCGGTTAAGAATTATCTTACGGCGGCAGGGCTGAACACGGCGGCGTGCCTGAGTTCGGCGTCAGCGACTTACACCAGCCCCATGATCTGGACCTATACCTGCAATTCGGTGACGTTAGTCATCAATAAAGCTTATGTTGTGAGCGGCGGCGCAAATGGAGGGGTAATATCAAGTACGCAGGTCACGCTGTCTTATCCCTACACCTTTTTCTTCGGCAGGATTATCGGTCTTCTTGTGAAAGGCGCGACGGGCCCTTCAGGGCAGGAAATTCTGAATTCCCAGGCCGTGATGCAGAATCTGGTCCTTAATTAGGACTGGACTTGCGGGGGGGGATCATGCGTAATCAAAGGAAAAGTCGAGGTTCCACTGAGAAGGGCGTGACGCTTCTAATCATCGCCGGCTCAATGGTTCTTCTCCTTGGGATTTGTGCGCTTGCGATCGATCTGGTGGCGGCTTACCTTTGCAGGGTGCAATGCCAGCGGGCGGCAGATGCCGCAGCCCTGGCGGGGGCGTCACAATTCGTAGGCCAAGGGTGCACGAGTACGGGCGGATGCTCTTCGGGCGGTCCGCAGGAAGCTATGGCAACGACCCAAGCGATTGCGGTAGCGGGCGAAAACCTGGTTATGGGGCTCGCTCCTAGCAGCTCAACGATTGCAACGCAGTTTACTTACCCGACCCCCGAGGAACCGGAGATAACCGTCACGGTTTACAGGGACGCTGCACACGGAGATGCGCTGCCAACATTTTTCGCCAAGATTTTTGGTATCAACACCGTGAATGTCTCGGCTTCAGCGACAGCGGAAGCGTACAATCCCTCTGGAGGTAACGTGGCGGCTGGATCAGGTTGCATCAAACCGTTTTTAGTTCCTAATTGCGACCCCAACCACCCGGTTGCTATTGGAACTGGCGAAGCCAATGCAAATTGCCCATGCGGCGGGACCGGCGTCAGCAATGGCGACTGCCCTTCGGGCTATGCTGCCGGCTACGATATGTCCTATTATGTCGACCCGACCTCAGGCGATATTGTCAACCCCGGCACGTGTCAATGGAACTCGACGCTCGGCGCGTGCGCGCCCGGCAGCGGAGTCATCGGCGAGCCATGGGTGCTCCATGACAATGGGACTCCAAGCCAGTGGTACACCATTGCGTTCACCACCCAGAGCGGCGATGCCTACAGGACTTTCATTACGGAGTGTGCTCCTCAGACTATCGCCTGTAGTGCCACCCTCAACACTCTGAACGGTAAGAAACTGGGACCCACGGATCAGGGCATTAACGCCCTGATTCACGCGACCTCGGACGGTTTGAATCAAGGCCAGGACTACATGTGCAGCCCGAGTTGGCCGAATCCCTATCCCTCAGGCAGTACCTGCAACAATACACCGTTCCTTATCACCGGCGGCAGCAACAACCCCTACAATATGGCGAACCAACCCATCTCAGGAGGACCCAGCGACTCCATCGCGAATGTCGTCCTCTACGACGGATCCACGCTTGCGCCCGGAGGAAGCACTGTGACGGTGCAGGGTTTTATGACCATATTCATTCAGGATGCGTTACACGATGCCACCGGCGATACCATTAATACGGTCGTTATGAACGTTGGAGGATGCGGCGGCGCAGCTCAAGGCACCGGAACCACTCCTATTGCCAGTCTTGGAGGGTCATTTATCCCCATCCGGCTGATACGCCAGAACTAGGCACCGGAAAACCGGCAGAACCGTCCTTTGAATCTGCCGGTTTTCATCTCGACGAAAACAAACGTAGTGCAGTTCCCCCAAGGCGCACGGCCGTCCGTGGCTTCCATCCATAATCACTCAATCACAAACCACCTGTTGGCAAGCGGCAACCTTGCAACCAGGATGACACGGGTGTATATAGATAGCTAACCGGTAGTTGCGGTGAATTGCTTTCCGAACGCAGGTTATTTTCCGGGGCAAAAAGCGCGGGGAGAAAGCATCGCCGGTGGCTGCCGCTGGTGACCGCACGACAGCAAGAGGCGCGAATTACCCCCCCGCGTGAATACTGTCGATTTTCCAAGAATGGCTGATTCGACAAGGAGGCACACCTATGCCCGTCAAAAAGATACGTGCATTTGCCAACAGCGACGTGGTGACGATTGTCTGGCAAACCGACAACGCCATCAAGGATTGCAGGGGGTTCGCGCTGGAGCGCGCGACAAAGGGTAAAACCAACACCTCGTTTGTTTCCACCTGGGTGGGGTTCAAAGGCGTAAAGCACGAGGAGGGAGAAAGCCAGCCGAGTACGGTCTGGCCCATCCAACGCTACATCTGGTCTGACTATCAGGTGCAGACAGGGCAAGAATTGAGGTATCGCGCGATTCCCATGGTGGGCCCGGCGGTCAACCTGGCCAAAGCTTCGCAATCCGAGTGGAGCACTTGGACGCCGTGGGTTAAGGTCGGAACAGGGCAAACGCCCGGCTTGGAGGCCTACTTCAACCGTGGGATTGTTCCGGCGCTATGGCTGGCAAGGCAGAGCCCAAGCAAGAAGTCACTCCAGCAGGACATTGACACGAAAGGTTCAAAGAACCGGAATTTCCTAAGCGGTGAACTTCGTAAAGCCATGCTCGCCCTGCTGGCGCAGGCAAAGAATAACAAGACCGACGTCTATTGCGCTCTATATGAGCTGGATGATCCCGAACTGATTGATGCACTGAAGGCCATCGGAGCTAAATGCAACCTGCTGCTAGGCTCGGGCGCCTACAAACCGGCAAACAAGAAGAAGAACAAGCCGGCGGAACCCGACGAGAACGCTGAGATTCGAAAAGACCTTAAGGAACATAGCAGCCTCAAGGTGTTTGACCGGCTGGTGAAAAGTCCGCACTTTGCGCACAACAAGGTTGCCATTTTCTGCGACAACCAGGGCAAGCCTTCCACGCTCTGGACCGGCAGCACCAACTGGACCGTGACCGGGCTGTGTACGCAGGTGAACAACGGCATTCTGATCCGCAGCCCGCAATTGGCGATCGCATACCTGGACCGATGGAACCTACTGAAGGACGCGGGCGCGTCCTATCCCTCAAGTCTCGCTAAGGCAGGGTCCACCCCCGCACAGCAGTGGGTGGGAAAAGTGAATGTTACCGCCTGGAATGCTCCCATGCTAAATCTCGTCGATCTTACATGTGCGGAGAAATTGATCAATGCCGCCCAGGACGGAGTGCTCTTTCTGATGTTCAATCCGGGACCGAAGAATACTCTGCTTAACACCATTCTGGCGCTCGATCCGGAAAAGCTCTTTATCCATGGCGTCATCAACCAGGACCCAGGCGGAAAGAAAGCCCCGCTGATCAAGCTGACACATAAAGGGAAGCAGTTACCGCCCGGAGACCTGACGGCTGTGATCCCGGCAGCACTGCAACGCAAGACAGGATGGTTTGACAAGGAGTTCACCTTCAACCGCGTGATGATTCACAGCAAGGTGGTGGTGATTGACCCCTTCGGCAAGAAGCCGGTGGTGATGACGGGCTCGCATAATCTTGGTCCCAAGGCCAGTAAAGATAACGACGACAACCTGGTGATCATTGAGAACGCTCCGGGACTGGCCAGCGAATATGCCGTGAACATTCTTGGCGTCTATGGCCATTACAAGTGGATGTACAACCTGTCGCTGAAGAAGACCAAGGACCCCAAGTCCGCCGCAAAAACTTCGCCGCAGTATGACGGCAATTACGATGACGACAAATGGCAGGACTGGTATACAAAAGGAGCGCACCTCCGCGAAATACAGTTTTGGCTGGGATAGTGACTTCACGGCGGCATGGGTTGAAGGCGGCCGGTGCCTGGTGAATTTCGCACTGGTGGTTGCCCCTACTTTGATGGCGTGGATTTGGAGGCGAGGTAGCGCCGTTCGATGGCGTCCACCTTGGCCAGGCGGCGGGAGTGGCGGGCTTCGCCGGAGAATTGCGCGGCGAGGTATGTTCGGACGAGCTCGCGTGCCAGCTCCGGGCCAATGATGCGGCTGCCGAGGACGAGTACGTTCATATTGTCGTGCTCCACGCCCTGGTGGGCCGAATAGGCATCATGGCAAACGGCTGCGCGGATGCCGGGAATCTTGTTGACGGCCACCGACGCACCGACGCCGCTGCCGCAGATGAGCACGCCGCGCTCGGCCTTGCCTTCCACAACAGCTTGGCCAACCGCTTCAGCAAAATCCGGGTAGTCGTCAGCGGAATCAGGTTTGTACGCTCCCACGTCGAGAACGTCGTGCCCGAGTTCGCGGATCCTGGCTGCGAGATCTTCCTTCATCGTGAAGCCGGCGTGATCGGCGCCGATGGCAATTCGCATTTTCTTTCCTCACTGTTTTTGCCGAGTTCTTGCAGGCCTCGCAGCGGCTGCAGCGGCGCTCTGCGGGCGACTGCCTGCTCTCCTGAACAATATCCGGCGGTCATAGACCGCGCTACAGCAAGACCCGCCGGCCGGACACCGCCGATGCAGATGCCGAAAACAATTACTGCCCCGATTTCTTTTCTCTTCTTGTGCGGGCCTTCTTGCGGCCGGGCACCACCAGGCCTTCCGAAGTTGCCCAGCGCCCCAGCCGGTAGCTCCGGTTGTAGCCCTCGATCAGGTTTGCGATGGTCACCGTCACGGCGCCGCTGCGGTCGCAGGCATAGCTTTCCTCCGCCTCGCACCGGTGTCCGTTCGTCAGATAGCCCACAGGAACCTGGTCAAGCCCGGCATTATCCCGCAGTGAGGGATCAAAAGGAAAGCGAATATCGTCCCAGATGGTAATGTCGCCCGCCGGGCGGCCGTCGTCGGTAAGGTGCGTACATTCCAGATACCGGAAGTGGCCGATGTTGTGGACCGGATAGTAGCGCCGCGAGTTGAACAGCGGCGGGTCGGAAGGGCCGGGCAGCGGCGTGCCTTTGGTGAAGAGCGGATCGAACACGATGCTTCTGCCGGATTCGGCCTCACGCCACACGCCGAAGTGGCGGGTGAACTTGTCACGCAGGACGTAACCCTGGGTGGCGTCCGCCTGGATGGCAAGCCCGATGGCGGTGGCCGCGCGCGTATAAGCTGAGCGGCGCACCCGCCGCCAGAAAGTCTCTCGCAGCATGCGGCCGACCAATGGCAACTCGCTGCCTCCGCCGGTCATGTAGAGCGCTTCCAAGCGCTGCTCCTCACCTTGCGTGGAGCCGTCGGCAGTGAAGCCGGACGCCTCCAACAGATCTTCCGTGGCGTGCAGAGTTTCTTCCACGAGGGGCCGGCAGCGGTCGTAAAAATCGCCGGCTGCAACCGAGACCTGGGGCCAGCCGGAACGCACGTTGCCGAGATCGATTACAATCCGCCGGGTGTTCGGGTGGAGGCTCTCTTTTTTCTGGCGGCACTCCTCATGCAGGCGGAACATCTCGGCCTGCGAAAGGCTGTCCTGATCCACCACGCTGATCTGCGCTTCTTCGAGCGCCAGGCCGGCAAGCACTTCATCAAAGTCGTCGCCGCCGAGCGTGGGAATCCCTTCCGAGGCAATGACGATGTGCTCGCGCTCATCCAGTTCGACCAGCGAAGCGTCAAACGTTCCTCCGCCGAAGTCGTAAACCAGAATGCGCATCTTCTCGTTGAACTGGTGCGAAGTGCGCTTGTGGTGTCCAAACTCAATGCTGGCCGCCGAAGGTTCGTTCAAAAGGCCGAGCACGTTGAAGCCCGCCTGACGGAACGCTTCCGCAGTCAGAAATCGCTGGTTGCTGTTGGCGTTGGCCGGCACGCCCAGCATCACGTCGAGAGTTTCATCCTTACTCACCGGCAGGGTGGAGCCCTCAAGCAGCGAATTACGAAGGGCCTCCGCCAGTTCGCGCAGCAGGTCCTGCATGGGAATCTGCTGGGCGCCGACCTGCACCAGAGTGCCGGGGCCCGCATAATCGAGACCGCGCTTCAGCGAACGGACCACCGTCCAGCCGGGTTCTTCCTGAGTCACCCAGGCTTCCCACCCATAGCGCCGCTGGTCGCCGTTGACGGCCACCAGAGGCGGAAACCACTCGAATGAGTTGCCATCCGCCGCTTCGAAGACCACGACAGGGTAGTTGCCGCGGTCTACAAATGCGGCAACAATTCGGGTTGTCCCGAAATCGATCCCCAGTTTCATGGATTGGCTGACTGCCTCCGCCGAACCATTATAACAGGTTGAAAAGGCAAAGCCGGCGGTTGGAAGAGGCGTACCGCTGTGGCGCCTTCAGGCGGGCGGCAGCCACGGACGTGGCAAAGAGTGCAACGTGTGCACGTCAATATCACATTCGGCTAGAGCGGGGATATTTCCTCATCCTTTTCCGTGGCTTCTTCTTTGCGCAGGAACTGGCGTTCCAGGAGCTGTTTGGCGACGTCGCGGCCGCCCAGCCCGAAAGCAATCGCCGTACCGAGCATCACGGCGCCAAAGGCGATGGAAAACGCGATGAGCACAACGTGACGGCCCAGGCCAATCTGCTCAAGCGCCATCGTGACAAAGAAAATCACAATCAGCAGACGGACCAGGCTGCTGAGCAGCCGTGGCGAAGGGTAATTGGCGTTGGTAGCGGCCAGCAGCGTGGCGCGGGAAAAGAAATTGGCGATCAGCAATCCAATAAACAGAACCACCATGGCCACAAAAATCTGGGGCAGAAACATGAAGAACCGCGAGATCTGTTCCCTTAGTGCGGCAATACCGAGCGCGTCAATGCCCAGGACAACGAAGACGACCCAGACCACCCAGAAAACCACCTGACCCAGCAACTCGACGGGCGGCGGCAGCGCGGCCTTGCGCATCATCTGAGTGAGACCTGCCGAGTCGCAATACTTCCGGAAGCTCGCGATGCCAAAAATCCTGCGCACGATAAACTTCAGCAACAGAGCGATCAGAAATCCTGCGGCAATAATGACGAACATCGAGAGGACGCGCGGCAGGAACAAAGCGAGCGCATTGAAGAAATTCCCCAGAGTCTGACTTAGAGTGTTCAGAATCAGTTGTCCCATAATTCACCTTACGCTTTCCGTGTCCACTTCTCCACCAGTTGAGGCCGCAACCTTTCGTATTCCCGGCACAAGGCCTCCAGTTTTCGTTCGATCTGCTCAGCGTCGGCGCGCTGATCTTCCAGGACAACCGAACAAATCCGCCCGCGATAGATGGGCGTCAGGGCTTGCAGAAGGTGCTCCCGGTTGATAACCGAGTGGTGGAAGGAAGCGGCGAATTCATAAATGGTTTTTACCCAGAGTTCATCTGGGAAACGGAATTGCTTTTCATTCTGTTGCGAAACACTCTGGATCTCCTTGAGCGTTTCTGGTGAAAGGAAGGATTCGAGTACCGAACTCAATTGGCCGACGCCGTTCTGGAACAAGGTCAGCATCTTCTTCCTGTTGAGGCGGCGAGGCTCGAGGCCGGAACTGTATTCGAAGCCGAAAGCGGGAACCGGCTGTGGCGGCTCGCTGCGCGAAATCCAGAAGGCCTCCTGGTTTTCCATGCAGCGGAACAGCGCGCCCAGCGCGTCCTGAATGGTGGCGACAATGTTTTGTGGTGAATGCGCACGAGCGAGGATCTTGGGGCCCAGAAATGACTGGCACAGCTTGAACCCGTCTGCAATCGCGCGGGTTGTCATCCAGATTTCAGCGCGGGTGCGGAAAAACTCTTCGTGCCAGACTTCCTGTTCGAGGTAGTGGCACGCCAGACGTCCGGAGAAACCCAGCTCGCCGCCCACGGGCTCGCGGACCTTCACGCCATACACCGCCCGAATCACCGGGGCGATGATATTCTTGACCAGCAGACCGTCGTATTTGTGGCGATGGTAGATGGGCGTGACCAGGTCAAATTTCTCCCTGTAGACGGGACGGACCAGGCACTCGATCCATTCCGGAGAGATGCTTTCGAGATCGGGTGACACAACGGCGCAGGCCTTGGCCCGCAGGAGGTCTGCCGCCGCCAGGATGACGCGCCAGGCGTTGCCTCTGCGGTCCACCCCGCCATAGCTGGTTGTAATCCGATGGATGGTCCGCAGCGGGCTTGATGAAAGCAGCGTGCGGAAGTCCTGGATGGAAACGTTCCGCACCGCTTCCGGAGTCCCGTCACTGGAGCCGCCGTCCGGGTTGATCAGGACGACGCGTTCGCGCGGGAAATACTTCACCAGCCCCAGTTGAACGGCGTTGACCACCTGCTCGATGGTGCCGCGATTGTTAAAGGTGGGCACGCCAACGAGAATATCCACTTCGCCCACGGCTGTGAGCTTGCGGACAAAATCGTCCGAGAGAAAGGTTTCCTCGGCCAATGGCGCTCCTTTGGAATTGTTGCCGGCAGCGCTGAGAGCCGTGAAGGTCCAAGGGCTCAGAACCGGCGCAGCCGAAACCAGTAAAACTGATACGGACCCAGTGTCAGGAGGTAGGGAAGCTCTCCGATTCGCGGAAACGGATTGCCTCCAAACATTTCAATGGGGATGTAACCCCACAGATGCTTGAGGTCAAGCTCCGCCGCCTGGGCGGAACTCGACAGATTGTTGACCACAAGGATCCGGTTCTTTTCCCACTGCCGGATGTAGGCAAGAACCCGGTGATTGTCCGGATTCAGAAATTCAATGGTCCCCCGTCCAAACACGGAACTCGCCTTGCGCAATTTTACGATCCGCCGCATCCAGGACAACAGTGAATGTTCCGAACGCTGCTGGGAAAGTACGTTGACGCCCTGGTAGCCGTACACCGCGTTTGAAATCAGCGGCGAAAAGAGCCGTTCCGGGTCGGCGGCAGAAAAACCGGCGTTCCAGCCTCCATTCCATTGCATCGGCGTGCGGACACCGTTGCGGTCGCCGAGATAGATGTTGTCGCCCATGCCGATTTCATCGCCGTAATAGATGATGGGCGTTCCGGGCAGCGAGAGCAGCATGCCATTCATCAGCTCGACACGCCGCCGGTCATTGTCGAGCAATGGCGCCAGCCTGCGGCGGATTCCGACGTTGAGCTTTGCGATCCTGTCTCTTGCGTATTCATCGTACATGTAATCGCGCTCTTCGTCCGTCACCATTTCAAGTGTCAGCTCATCGTGGTTGCGGAGAAAAATGCCCCACTGGCAATTCTCGGGAATCTGGGGCGTCCGCTGAAGAATTTCAATGATCGGCTTGCGGTCTTCCAGCTTGATGGCCATGAACATCCGCGGCATCAGAGGAAAATGGAACGCCATGTGGAACTCATTGCCTTCGGCAAAGTAAGGGCCCAGG
>JAJYJL010000168.1 GCA_021789565.1 Acidobacteriota bacterium | reverse complement strand
AAGCGAAACCTGATACGGGGTGTCGTCGGCGATGTGTCCCATTACCTTTGGCAGCTAAAACATGAGGGCATAATCTCTGACGAGGATTACTGGGATAGCGGGTTCAGGCGAGAACTTGAAGAGATGGTGAGGGAAGAATTGGAGGCAGAGCTTACCGGAGAAGAAAGCCTGGGGGACGCCAAGCAAATCGCTCAGGAAACCATAGAAGACCAATTGGATTAGTAACCCGTCGACTGTGATTAAAGATCGGGGAACGCAATGCCTCCGTAGCCCCCTTGAAAGCTCGTACATGAAGCCTTGACATCAACGGAAACTTTCACTTCGCGTTGTTCGTTTGGACTGTTATAGGGCCTCCAAATCTGCACAGTTTTCATGCGAACGTCAATGATCTGCGCATCATCCTGCATAAGGCAAAAAATTGGTCTTTCTGCTTGTCCCAAATCCAACCCTTCGACCTGTGACTGATTTGGCGTACTCAGCGCATCGAAAAGAACTTTCAAATGATTGTCCAAGTCGCCCCCAGGCCCAACGAATGAGCCGGGCGCTTGATGACGGTAAAGCGTTATGTCTAAGGCGCAGACGAGATGGGCGGCTTCGTTGATGACGGGAAAAAACCTTAGGTCAGTGTCGTCAATCTGCAATGAATTCGCCTCGAGATATTTGCTCTGAAGCTCTTCGTACGAGGAATCGTCACACGGGGGAAGCCCGGCAAAAGGTCTGAATCTGGTATTCCAAAGCTGCCGCAACTGGTGATGGAAGCTTTCTCGAATTAGATGACAACCGCGCCTTCGGGCCTTCCTGTCCTTGGCGTTCTGGCTCGGTAACTTTCCTTCATACTCGATATGGAATTGCACTTCTTCTCCTCCTGGTAGAGTCATCGGGTTATCGCATTGCCGTGTCCCCCGAGAGTAGCACGTTCTTATTGGAGGTACAGGATAAGATTCTTCCGCGTTTTGTGCTAGGCCCAACCGAGGCGAAGTCTGTCAATAGAAAGCCGAGAAGCAGCGTTGAGTCGTACAAGCTGATCCCCGTTGAAAGTTCGGACACCTAGCGCCTATATGAAAATGGGGTTTGCTCCAGCACGTCACCCGAGTAAAATAGGCAGCGGCACAGCGAGCCACGCATATGACTACACTGGAAACCTATCTTAGGGAACTCCGCGATATTCGCTCATCGGGAGCAGCGGTCAAGGAAACATCCTACTACCCCGCCCTTTCGAACCTCTTGAACGAAATCGGTAGGAAGCTCAAGCCCCGCGTGCGCTGCATTATCAACATTGCGAATCGCGGCGCAGGAATTCCCGACGGTGGTTTTTTCACCCCCGATCAGTTCCAGAAGCCCTCGGATGCCGAGCCACCTCCCGGCCAATTGCCCGCGCGGGGAGTGATTGAAGTCAAGTCCGCGAAGGATGACGCGTGGGTAACCGCCAATGGAGAGCAGGTCTCACGCTATTGGGGCAAATACCGGCAAGTGCTGGTAACGAACTATCGTGATTTTCTTCTAGTGGGCCAGGATGCCGAGGGCAAGCCCGTCAAGCTCGAATCCTTCCGTCTTGCCGATAGCGAGAGAGAATTTTGGGCCGCTGCCATCCATCCGCGCACCCTTGCGGAGAAGATCGGCCCAAGGTTCGAAGAATACCTCATGCGCGTCATGCGGCACGCTGCCCAGTTAGCCGCGCCCGAAGATGTCGCATGGTTTCTTGCCTCCTATGCGCGGGACGCAAAGGCGCGCATTGAGCACGTAGAACTTCCCGCATTGGCCAGGGTCCGCACGGCGCTTGAAGAAGCGCTTGGCTTGAAATTCGAGGGTGAGAAAGGCGAACACTTCTTCCGTTCCAGCCTGGTGCAAACCCTCTTCTACGGAGTTTTTTCCGCCTGGGTGTTGTGGGCAAAGCAGAACCCGCCGACATCCAAAGCCCGCTTTGATTGGTACACCACAGCCCGCTATTTACGCGTGCCGATGATTTCCAAGCTCTTTTACCTTGTAGCCGATCCCCAGGAACTCGAAACCCTTAAGCTCACTCAAGTGTTAGATTGGACCGGGCAAGTCTTGAACCGCGTGGACCGCGCCTCGTTTTTCGATCGCTTTCAGGAATCGCACGCCGTACAGTATTTTTACGAGCCATTCCTCGAAGCCTTTGACCCCGAGCTGCGCAAGGAATTGGGAGTCTGGTACACGCCGCCCGAAGTCGTCAAGTACATGGTCGAACGGGTTGATACGGCGTTGCGTCAAGAGTTGGGCTTAGCTGATGGCTTGGCGGATGATCGGGTTTATGTTCTTGACCCATGCTGCGGCACAGGTTCCTATCTTGTGGAAGTCCTCGATCGCATCTATCGAACTCTGAAGGAGCGGGGCGAAGATGCGCTTCTGCCGCACGACCTCAAGGAAGCAGCACAAAAGCGCGTCTTTGGGTTCGAGATCCTGCCCGCGCCCTTCGTAGTCTCCCACCTGCAACTGGGCTTGCTCTTGCAGAATCTTGGCGCGCCACTGTCCCCCAAGTCAAAGGAACGGGTTGGAGTTTATCTGACAAATGCGCTGACCGGCTGGGAACCACCCAAAGGCCCCAAGCAACATCTCATCTTCCCCGAGTTGGAGGAAGAACGCGACGCCGCCGAGCATGTCAAGCGCGAGGTTCCGATTCTAGTGATTATGGGCAACCCACCTTACAACGCCTTTGCCGGCGTAAGTCCTGAAGAGGAACAAGGCTTGGTTGAGCCTTACAAGGAAGGGCTGATTAAGGAATGGGGTATTAAGAAGTTCAACTTGGATGATCTATACGTGCGGTTCTTCCGGCTGGCCGAACGGCGCATTGCAGAGAGAACAGGCAAGGGCGTGGTTTGTTTTATTTCCAATTTCTCGTACTTGAGCGACCCTTCATTTGTTGTGATGCGAACGAAGTTTCTGAGCGAGTTTGGCAAGCTGTGGTTTGATTGTTTGAACGGTGACAGCCGTGAAACGGGAAAACTGACGCCAGAAGGTAAGCCCGACCCTTCAGTATTTTCCACTGAATACAATCGAGAGGGCATCCGTGTTGGTACGGCTATTGGGCTGATGGTCTGCGGAGGCAAGCACAGCGAAACGCCGACGGTAGGATTCCGCCATTTTTGGGGCGTTACAAAACGCACTGAGCTACTCGACAGCCTCGAAGTAGAAGACTTAAGCTCGCACTACAAGTTGGCCACCCCTGATGAGAGCAACCGCTACTCGTTCCGGCCGGAGGCTGTCAGCGGCCAGTACAGAACATGGCCGCGCACTGGCGAGCTTTCCGCTCAGCACTTTAACGGACCCGTGGAGCGCCGAGCGTTCGCCCTCATATCAATAGACCACGACGCACTGGCCTACAGGATGCGGCGCTACTTCGACGCATCGGCCAGCGACGAGGAAATCCGCGCCCTTTATCCCTCACTGATGATGACCGGCAATAGGATTGTCGGGCCGGAAGCGCGAAAAAAAGTTCTGAGGGACTTCGAGGACTACGATGAGAAGTGCATGGTCCATTATCCATTTAAACCGCTCGACGTGCGATGGTGCTATCTGGAAAACTTGAGGCCGCTCTTCAGCGAGCCCAGTCCCGAGTTGCTCTCGCAAAGGGACATAGCGGGAAACTCGTTTTTCATTACCCGTGACACTGCTGACAAGGACCCGGAAGGTGCGCCGTTTTACTTTTCGCGTATGGTGTGCGACTACGATTGTATTTCCGGTCACGCCCGCCATTTCCCGATTCTTGTTCATCCTGCGAAAAAGAAAAAGGCTCACGAAGCCCAGACCGCGATGAAACTGGAGGCTAGGGCAGCGAAGGCGAATCTTTCGCCTTCAGCCCGTTCATATCTGGCCAGACTCGGAATCGAGAATCCTGACGTGGACGTCGAAACTGCCGGGTTAATCTGGATGCACGCTCTTGCCATCGGTTATTCGCCCGCTTACTTAAACGAAAACGCAGGCGGTATCAGCCAGGATTGGCCGCGCATTCCACTGCCGGCAACCAAGGAAATGCTGCTCCATTCGGCAGCACTCGGCAGGCAGATCGCCGCGTTGCTCGACACCGACTCAGAGGCGGAGGAAGCGGCAGAGGTCGCATTACAGAAAATCGCCGCATTTAAGCTTCCGCCTGGGATGCAACTTGACGAAGCGAAACACTTCGCCGTTGCCACCGGATGGGGACATGCAGGCAAAGGCGGCATCACGATGCCCGGTAAAGGAAGAATGATCGAGCGCGATTACACCGAACAGGAACGGGAGGCTATCGCCGAGGCAGGCAAAGCGCGAGGACTTGACGCAGCACAAGCATTTCAAAGTTTGGGCGATCACACATGCGATATCTACCTGAATGAAGCAGCCTGCTGGTCAAATGTCCCAGTGCGGGTTTGGGAATACACCATTGGCGGGTATCAAGTCATCAAGAAGTGGCTCTCATACCGTGAAGAAAAACTTTTAGGCCGCCCCTTGAAGATTGAAGAAGTCCGCTACGTCCAGGAGATGGCCCGCCGCATCGCCGCGATACTCTTACTCGAACCGGCGCTGGACTCCAATTATCGCACCGTGAAGGAGCGCACTTTTGCCTGGAAATGACGACCCAAGCATAGCGGGCATACAGAGGTGACAACATGCCTTTCCCGAAGCGCTACGCTACCAAGGAAGACCTTGTCAGCGCCTTAAGAAACTATCACTGGTCGGACTGGTTTGAAAAGCTACGGGAGCAAGAGAAAGCCTCGGACCTCCAGCTTATAATCAAGCACTCTGTTGGACCCAATATTTTTCGCGCGTTTCGTCACCTTCCCGAAAAACCATCCGTTGTTTTTCGGGGGTGGGCTTACGACTCGTTTGGCAGGGAATTCTTGAACGGCTTCCGACAAATCGGCGCACACTCACAATATCGAGAGTGGGCCTATACTGTCTCTGATGCTCTCCGCCGCCGGTGGAGTAGAACGATGGGCACAGAAATGCCCTACGGGCCGTCATTGAAGCTTATCAATCTTATTGCGAAGAGGCTCTGTTTGTTCAGCGAGATTTCCTTTGCTGAGCTTTGGAAACTGGTAGAGTTTCTTGAAGTGCCGCTCGATATTTACACCATTCAAGCTTTTGCCAACTGCGTGCTCACGTTTCCCGATCAAGAAGCAATAGGCCACGTGCCAGCTGCAGCAACAATGAGCTTCATTCGGAACAAACGCATGTATGAGGCTTTCCAAGATGGCATTATCGAAATAGCCCAGCAGGCCGATGTCCCTCCGATCGCGCTGGATTGCATGGTATGGGATGCAGCACACTGAGGAACCAAGGAAACAATGAAGCGCGACATGGACCTAATCCGAGCCGTCTTGATTAAGGTTGAGAAACTTCCGTTTGACGGATGCTTTCATGACATTACAGTACCCAGGTACTCGGGAGAAGAAATCTCCTACCACGTATGGCTTGCTCACGAAGCTGGACTGATTGAAGCCGACAATTTTACGAGTATGGATGGCGCTTGTTGGAAGCCACGCCAATTGACCTATGCGGGTCATGAATTTCTTGATGCGCTCGCAGTGATACTGTGTGGAACAAGGCAAAAGAGGTGCTCTTAAATGCGACAGGAACGCTCACGCTAGAAGGGCTGAAGACCGCGCTCCCGCACATCGTAAAGAAGCTCATGGGTGGATAGTAAACCGCTTGTCTCGTGGGCCGAGCGGACCCGCGAATTACTAACCGGCAAAAGTGAGAGGTTCGGCCTAATGCCTCTGGATTGGATTGGAATTACAACAAAGGTCTTTAGCTCGATAGGTCAGCGTATTTTCAAGAGATGGCTATTCGAGGCTGAGGTGGTCGAGGGTAAATATGTAGTTTACATTTCCAATCGTGGTGACTCACCTTATGTGGATGTCTGGCTTTCGCTACGTGTGCACAACCGGAACAATTCCCCCACAACTTTATACGCGGAGCGCATGACGGTGAAGCCGAACCCGGGCGTTGAGGATAGCTTCCCACGTCCGGGCATAAGACACTTCGGGGAATTCCGTCCCTCTGCATCCGAGCACAATCGTATCGAGATCGGCGGTTCGAGCACTCTTGAGATTACGTTCGATTCGCGAAAGTACTTTAGGGAACTTCCCAAAGGATACTTAGAAGAACTTCCACTGGATATTACAGTCAGGGTGGCAGAAACGTATGGGAATCACCGTGAGCTGACCGGACGGGTGGAATGTGTCCAAATTCTGAAACAATGATCCATTTCACCAACAAGGCATAAAGGATCGCCAATTTGTCTGAAGAATACTACCACCTCCGACGAAACATCATCCTGCCACAGTGCGCGATTGAGGGTTGTAACGAACCCGCAACTGAGCGGCTTCCCGAAAACATGGGGGTTGGCGAGTTTATTTGGTGCAAGCCGCACGCGGACTTGATCGCTCATGAGATAGCAAGGCGTAACTATTGTGATTTCTTGGAGGGCATGCGCCAGCAAGGAATAAAAGGCGAGCCAGTCGCAGAGCACCCTGGCCCCGTCGACGAGCGCCGCTGCGCTATCCCGCGCTGCAAGCGAGGAACCATCACTGGAAGCGATCTATTCAGCCCTTACAAATCACCAGGGATGGTTTGGACGTGTGCTCTGCACAGCGAAATCTTGCAGCAGGTAGTGAGGAACCAAAATGGCCGCCGAGTAGTCCAGGAACTCTGGACACCAAGGAAGCAAAAGCAAGACCCCGAACGCAAGAGCCTTAAGAAAGCCATCCTATCCGCGTATGGCCGCTGTCAAGGTAAGCCCAAGTACATTGAATCTGTATGTCAGGGTTTGCAAAAGGCACGCACCAACATGCCTGCTCGCTGGCTGGAAAGATGGGAAAACAAGTTTCATTTGCGGTTCGAGCCATACGATTGGGTCAATGCCTATCAGGAAAAACGAATCAGAGGCACGATCCAGAGGCACATCTCCAAAGTATGTAGGGCCAAACTTAGAATGCCCCTGAAATAAAAACAAGCTCCCAGCCCCATTCCCACTCGCAAGAATTTTAGTTGTGAGAGTGCGAGTCTAACCTACTAAATCACTCAGAGCTTTGAGTTTATCGCCCCACCTGCGATCCCATTCGCATTTTAGCTTTCTTGCTTGAGTTGGTATCGCGGTATTTGCAAGCATCATGCGCGAGCGGCTACGGGCGACGAAATAGCCGGGCAATGTGCGATTGGAAACCTCACATCCGGCACCTGTACGGCACGTGGCCGCTTTTTGGCATCTTTCGCCGAATGCCGTCAGGGAAAGGAAAGAGTTTCTCCGCGCGAAGCGTGGAAGCGCCATCGGCGCATAAACCAAATCGACAGGAGGCTACATGAAATTCAGGGGTAAGACGGAGGATGCCGCAGCGCCTTTCTTGAATGCCGAATTCTGGAAAGCTGGCGTAAAGGTCTTCGGGAGAGTCACGCGGTGTTTCGAAAGCGAGAACGGGCCTTGTGCCGTAATTCGCCTCGCGAAGCCAATACAGATTAACGACGAGGAATTCCAGGAAGTCTCAATCGGCAACTTGAAAGGTTTCGTCATGGCCCTGCAAGCGGCGGGCCTTAACGCGCTGCGCGTGAATGACACGCTTTACGCGGAGTGTACAGGGTTCAGCGAAACCACGAAGGGGCATAACCGAGCCAATTTCGAAATAGAGGTTGAGCGCCACCCCGAAGCAAATGGGGCACACGCATGAAAGGCGGGGCGAAAGGCGTGGGCCGCAGCTCGCGCCTTTTACTTGTCACCAGCAAATAACTGTCTACGATGAACAGCGAACCTAAAGCAGTTGAAACTGAAACTCTATCGGAACTTGAATCCCGACACGCCGCAGCGAGGGCCGGAGTGTTCGAGCGGTGGAGGCGCCGCGGAATCGAAGTTCTTCCCGGTCAAACCGCGGAAGAGGCCATCCGCCAGCACGGGCCTGATGGCTGCGTTGAACATGAGATTGACGCGGAGCCGGAAGAATCACTGTTGCCTGATCCGTACTGGCGGGAATTGGGGGAGCGGGGCGAGGGTGCAAAGGCTCTCTTTGATGCTGGACTTAAGAAAAAAGCTTTCCGGTATGTTGACTGCGAAATGCGCGGAGAAAAAACCGAGTGTTCGCGGTATCCAGCGCATCACCGTTTTTTCAAGCGTTACCACTGTATGAATCGCTTTTGCTCCAAGTGTGGGAAGGTTCACCGCGCGAGGCTCTATTCTCATTATTCGCCCGTGTTGGCGGCTTTCTTGAACGATTGCCCTTCCCTTCCCTTTCATACGCTGGCCCGAGTCAATTTCACGATGCGCTGTGACGGCGTGGTACCGACGCGGGAACAGGTCCGGGCTTTTAATCAAGCTGTCAGGAAAACAATACGGAAGGCGGTTCGTGTGGTCCTTAAGGAGCGAGCGAAGGCGGGGGATGAGTGGGCCAGGAGCGCGTTCAAATCGCGGAAGGTTGTTTATGGAATCTTGTTTTCGGATGAAGTGGGTTTCGAATCTCGCGGGCACGTTCCCGACGCGAAGCGAAAGGCGCATGGTTTGAATCTTCACGCTCATGGTGTCTTTTACGGGCCGTTTCTTCAGGACTGGAAACAAGGCTGGGAGATTTTCCGCAACACCTGGCGAGAGGTAAGCGCGCGGGCCTTCGGTGAACAGAGTCACGGGTGCTGGATCAAGCACCTGACGGGCTGGAGAGCTAAGCCTGACCGCTCTATCAGGCATGCCCTTAACCATCTGCTAAAGTACATTTCGAAGTGTCCTTATGAAACTATGCAACGCATGGCCGATCTGGAATCTGCTTTTGATCATACGCGGCGCGTGCATGCTGGCGGGCTGTGGCATGGATTGAAAGAGCCGGAACACAGGCATTTTTCTTCCGGCACTTGCCCTATTTGTCAGAAGGCGGGGCGTGAGTCGGCGTTATATATGCACAGGCAACACCTCCCGAACGGCGGCGAGCTTCCGGAATTCTGGCCGATCTCTGTGCTTAGAGAACAAGGGTACATGGACCTTGAGGAAGTGCGCGCGCGTCTTGGGACGAATCCTTATGAGCGCAGGGGACCATGAATAGCCAAGCTGAATCAGACCGTACCAGCGCGATGCGGGCAGGGGCCTTGAAGGGTAAGTGTCGCCTGTGGCCGCGAACGATGGCGTTTTTTCTGATGCGAGTCCCTTTCGTCCTTGCGCGATCTGCTTCGCGTTGTTTCCTTGGCGTTGGAATCGCTTCTGAGGGCTTCGGCGGGGCCTTGTTTGCTGTTTTTATGTAAACAACCGTTGCAAAAGCGGGCGGTAATCTGCGGCTTCTGGCATCTGCGCCGAAATGGAAGAAACGCGGCTGTGCGGGTTTTGGGAAATTCCAGGAGTGCTACGCATGGCTGGAGACTCAGCGATTCAACCTGGGGCATCCTGGCGCGAAATTTTCGGGTGTCTTGAAGGCAGGTTGGAGAAATGGACGAGAAAAGCAGACTATTGACTCCTGAAGAGGTTTCAGCGTTGATCGGTGTTCCTGTGGCGACTCTCGCTCAGTGGCGTTATCGAAAGTGTGCGCTTCCTTACTTGCGGATCGGGCGGCTCGTGAGGTACAGTCAGGCTGATGTTGAATCCTTCTTGCAGCGTTCAAAAGTTGAAGTGCGCGGGCAACTCACAAAGGAACGAGGTGAGCATGTCCGTGTATCGTGACCATCGGGGAAATTTCGTCATGGACTTTTGGTGGAATGGACATCGGATTAAAGAGTCCACCCGCCAAAAGAACAAGGCGATAGCCCGTCAAATGGAAGCGGCCCGCAAAACCGATCTAGCCCGTGGCGAAGTTGGCTTGAAGCGGCGCGTATGCCCGGAATTCCGAAACTTTATTGACTCGGAATTCTTGCCATGGTTTGAAGCGATGCATCAAGACCATCTGCGGACTTACAGGCGGCATCGGGTTGCGGTCGTGCCCTTGCTCGATTTTTTCTCAGGCAGAACGCTGAGTGAAATTGACCAAGGAATGATTGAGAAATACAAGACGCGCCGGATTCAGGAAAAAAGCTCTGTGACGGGCCGTAAGCTCCGGCCCGCCACAGTGAATCGAGAATTGGCCGCATTGCGAGCCGTCTTTAACCTAGCTCTAAAGCATGGCCCGGTCAAGTCGAATCCGGTC
>JAJYJL010000167.1 GCA_021789565.1 Acidobacteriota bacterium | reverse complement strand
CCGTATAGAGCCAGTAAAACGTGGGAGCTTCTTCCACCCGCTTGTTGATGCCCGACTCAAGCCCCAGGCCCTCGCACACGTAATAGGCGGTGGCCAGCGGCAGGATGCAGGCGACGCACCAATGCATAGGCTCCCTCTACGGACGGGTACACGCGCCAGCGACGTCACGGCCCACATCCTTGTCCCCTAAAAATCAACGTGGATGCGCGTGGCTGGAACAATCACGGGGCCACGGTCGCGGTTGTACCCGGGGTTCCAGATGCGCTGAAGGTCCAGAGAGGCAAACATTCCCCGCCACAGGTGGAAGGTGTAATAGCCTTCGATAATACGCTCAGGGCTATAAGTCAATTTGCCGTCGCCCAGAATAAAACCCAGGCCGCCGAGCGCCAGGTACTCGCGGTGGTCTCCGGAAATGGAGTTGGTGACGCTGGCCAGGCCCAGTTTGTCGAGCGGCCGTAGCCAGAGGCTCCCACCCAAGTCGCCGCCGAAAGCGAGAGTTCGGTCCGCTTCCGTATAGACAAACGACTCGTTTCGTCCATCATTCCATCCCCATCGCGCATAGGCCCGCAGGCTGCGCGCCAGATATTGCTCAAGATTCACGCCGAAGCCGTACTTGATCCGGCCTTGCCGCCGCGTCAGCAGCACGTCCGGGACAGAGACCTGACCCGCCCGGAACTGTCCGATCGCCTCCCGGTAATTGCCCATGTCCGCGTGGTTCACAAAGGTCAGCAACCGCACCGCTCCCTTGCGCTTTGGAAGCAACCCGCGGTCGAGTTCGAATTCGATGTTTTCCGATCGCGCGCGGGCAAGGTCAGCATCCAGGTGAATGCCGTTGGCAACCTTGGGCATAAGGGCCTCAGCAAACCGGGCCGCCCATTGCCGATCATCGTACTCCACCATGACGGCGTCTGTGTAGCCGCGCGTGTTGGCGGCGTAATCGTAGGCGCCGTTGTCGTCAACCGTCCAGTTCATAAACTGGAGATGATCGTCACTGCCTACAGCATTGGCGTCAAAGAAATCCACCAAACTGTACTTGCCGGCAACAATCTCAACACGACGCACGGGAAGCTCGCCCCAGAATTCAAGCGGACCCCTGTCGCTTTCAGCCCTCTCATGGCTGAGGGGGATAATGTGTCGCACGAACGCGCGAGCAACGTAAGGAGTGGCTCCAAGGTCGGGATTTCTGACCACGTCGAGATTGGTGTAACCGGCAAGGCCAAGGGCGTCACTGATGCCACGCCCTCCTGCGCTCTCGGCATCCATGATGACCTCTGTGCACGGGGTAATCTCAAAGCCCGTATAGAGCGTCAGGACTTCGGACACGGCACGCTCGGCTTCAGGCCTCAGGCTGTTGGGCCCGCTGTAAGGCGCGCGGAATGCCGGGTGTCCCTGGCCGATGACGTTGATCTGCCCGGACACCCAGTAACGGTCGGTATTCGGATGGTCGAAAAGCGTGACAGACGCAGAGGAAGCTGAAGACTCAGCGTCATGCGGGGACGGCGCCTCCGCGGAGCATTGGGCACGGGCACCTGCAGCAAACAGTGAGACACATAGGGCCGCAGCCAGGCATACGATTGAAATGACACGCATTGGTATCCTCAAAACCCCATTGTTTACAGGGAGACGCCAGGGAAGAATGACGAGATCACTAGAATTATAGTGAGAACAATCATCACCACGCAGGTGAGCCAGGCGATGGCATTGAAGGCGCGGGTATTTCTGTAATCTCCCATCAGGTCTTCGCGGTTGGAGAGGCGCAGCATAAAGATCAGCACAAAGGGCAGCATGATGCCATTGACGACCTGCGAAAGCAGGATGATGGGCACCTGCATCTGCTCGCGCAGGACCACCACGGCCAGGGCGCTGACGGCAATCAGTCCCGTATAGAGCCAGTAAAACGTGGGAGCTTCTTCCACCCGCTTGTTGATGCCCGACTCAAGCCCCAGGCCCTCGCACACGTAGTAGGCGGTGGCCAGCGGCAGGATACAGGCCGAGAGCAACGCAGCGTTGACCAGTCCGAAGGCGAACAGCGCGGTTGCCGCATGCCCTGCCAGCGGACGTAAGGCCAGGGCCGCGTCTGCCGCGTTCTGGATGTCGCGGTGCCCGCTGGCGTAGAGCGTAGCGGCACAGGCCACGATGATGAAGAAGGCCACCACGTCCGTGAAGATACAGCCCACAATGACGTCCCATCGCGAGTAGGCCCAATCCTTGAGCTTAATGCCCTTCTCGACCACCGCCGACTGAAGATAGAACTGCATCCAGGGGGCGATCGTTGTCCCCACGAGACCAACGATCATGTAGAGATAGCCATGGCCGGATTCCACCGAAGGGCGGAAGACGCTCACCACCGATTCTTTCCACGCCGGATGCGCAAGAAAGCAGGAGATGGGATAGGCGATGTAAAACACACACGCCACCAGAAAAACCTTTTCGACAAGCCGATAGGTGCCTTTGACCACCAGCGCCCAGACGAGGACGGCCCCCAGCGGCACGATAATATAACGGCTTGCACCAAAGACTGACATCCCTGAGGCCAACCCGGCGAACTCGGAGATGGTGTTGCCCAGGTCAGCCACCAGCAGGCAAACCATCAGGATGAAGGTGGCGCGAAAGCCGTACTCTTCACGGATCAGGTCCGCCAGGCCCTTGCCTGTTACCACGCCCATGCGCGCCACCATTTCCTGCACCACGATCAGCGCGATAGTGACCGGAACCAGCGTCCACAGCAGCGAGTAACCGAACTGCGCTCCAGCCACTGAATACGTGTAGATGCCGCCGGGGTCGTTGTCCACGTTGGCCGTAATGATGCCCGGGCCCACCACGGCCAGAAAAATCAGCAGCTTGGTCCGCCATCCTGTAAAACGTTTGCGATCCATGGGTAACCCCAGCCAGCGCCACCCGGCCTGAGAGCGCCGGCGGCCGGCCCTTCCCGCCTGTTTCCTCGATTCCGGCCTGCGGCGCGAGCGGCCTCTACCTGCGGCTGACCACGAGGTCGAGAACGTCGTCCGCCGTCACCAGCCCCACCATCCGCTGCTTGTCGTCCATCACCGGTAGCGCCAGAAGGTTGTACTTTCTGAACAGGTCGATCACCGCCCTGGCGTCCGCCTCGGTCGTCACGCTGTGCACCTCTTCGAGGGAAAGCTCGCGCAGAGGCGTCCGGGCCGGAGCCAGCAGGATTCGCGCCAGAGGCACGGAGCCCGCCAGGTGTTCGTCCGGGTCCAGCAGATAAACGGCATGGATGGATTCAAGCGCTCCCTCAAATTCCCTGATTGCTTCGATGGCGTCCTCCACCGTTGCCGTTACATTCAGCGCAATATAATGGGTGGTCATCAGGGCGCCTGCCGTGTCTTCTTCAAAACCCAGCAGGTCCTTCACCTCCTGCGCGCCTTCCTTCTCCATATCAGCCAGCAGCTTGGCGGATGTTTCCGGCGGCAGTTCCTGCAGGACGTCGGCGGCTTCGTCGGGCGCCATTTCATCCACAATGTCTGCTGCCTTCTCCACCGGGATGCTCTGCAGCAGTTGCGCCTGCATTTCGGTCGGAATCTCGGAGATGGCTTGCGCGGCCGTTTCGTGGTCCAGGGCCTCAATCACGGAGCGTTGCTCGTCGCGGCTCAGTTCTTCCAGAATGTCGGCGATGTCGGCGGGGTGCAGGCGCGCCAGCCGCTCGTAGGAAATCCGCAGCTTCAGCCGCCGTGAAGCATCCGGCTCAATCAGGTTGACGAATTCCCAGGGGATGGTCTTGGAGGGAATAAAGCTGCAGATCTTCCGGCTGGTATGCTTGGCCGTCACCCCCTGCAGCAGGCGCCGCACCGCAGAAGCCAGCCCCACGTTCACGGCCAGCACGCGCAGTTCGGTGTGGCCGTCGGTCGGTTGGATTTCCAGGTCCAGGTCGTTCACGCGCACCACCTTGCGGTGGTCCACGTCAATCACCTGCTGGTCGAGTACATCTTTTTTCACCCGCAGCAGGTCGCCGAAAGGCCTGTTGTTGCGGATCTCGCCACGCGTCACCGAGGTCTGCGCGGAACGCACCGTGATCGACTGCATCTGCTCGCGCGAAATATGAATCTGTTCCCTGCCCGGTCCCTCCACCAGGTAGGACGCCACGCGCAGGGCGTTCTGGTTGGGATCAATCCCCAGGTCGATCACACGCCCCAGATAGGAGCCCTTCACATCGTAAACCGGCAGGTTCTCAATCTCGGTAAAGTAAATCATGATTTCCTCCGCGGGAAAGCCGCGTAGCGCAGACCTGCGGGTTTCAGGTCCGCGGGTTTTGGTCCAAAAGCGAAAAGCCGCAGACTGCAAAGACGGCAGTCTGCGCTCCTACCAACCTCAGGTTGCCGGGCAAATCGCCCGGCCTGAAATCGCCCTGAAAATCAAAAACCCCGTCGGAGCCGTCGCTCCCACGGGGTCGAGAAATCCGTCCGGGCCAATTCATCACCGGCCGGACAACCTCCTGGTCTGAGCTTCAGCTCCACACAACGTACGTTCCCCATCCCATTTGAGGACAGCCACCTTAGGCAGAGCCTTAATCCGGCCATGCCTGCTCTACCCGTTGGCGCGTCTCCGCGTTTCCGGGCAGTGGCTTGTGTTTGCGTGGTAGCCTCGCCTAACGAGGCTTGCACCTGTTTTCCTGGGTCGCTCGCGCCTCCAGCGTCTCAAAAAAAGTCCGCATTAACCTTGATACAAACAGCCCTGAGGTTTGTCAAGAAAAAAGGGGGGAAGGCTTTCTTCATTTTTTGCCTGGCGTAGCTGCGAAGCCGCTTCACGCGCCGTCAAGCGAAATCGACCGGTAATTGCTTCAGGGGCTGAAGCCCCTTGACCTGAGGATCCCGGTAAATGTCGGAGCTAAAGCTCCGACCTCCTGGCCTGAGGAAAGAACAGTAACCTCGCCTGACAGATTCAGGGGGTCGGACCTTCAGGTCCGACAGAACCAGCAGGCTAAGTGAGCGGGCTTTAGCCCCTGAACACGCAAACACTCTGCGGACGCGCCTCGTGACCTGCTTACTTCATCCTTCCCATGGCGTATTTGATGCCGTTCAGCAGCAGTTCCTGGTACCACTTGCTGTTCCAGACGGCGTCTTCGTGGCCCAGCGCGCAATAGAAAACCCGGCCCTTGCCGTCGCGGCGCGTCCAGGCCAGCGGCCAGCCGTAAAACCGATAGTGCACGCCCTTCGCGTGCAGGTCCACCGACTTGGGATCGAGCCGCAGCAGCACGTGCGAGGTTTTGTATTGGAAGTCGGCGATCTGGTAAATCTCATCGTTCACCTGGAACGATTTCCCCAGAAAACTGACGATGGGGCTTGACGGGTCCGCCACATCCACCGTCACCTTCTCGTGCCACGGATGGTCGTTGAAATATCCGCCGATCATTTCCAGATAGGGCTGCCACTCATAAAAGGTGTCCGTGGCGCTGTGAACGCCCACGAACCCGTGGCCCGACTTGATGAAGTGCTCGAAGGCGTCCTTTTCCGCCTGGGTCATGGGCAGCTCGCCCGTGGTGTAGAACATCACCACGTCATATTTCTTCAGGTTCTCCGCCGTAAAAGCTCCCACGTCCTGCGTGACGGTTACGTCAAACAGGCCGGAACGCTCGCCAATCTCTTTCACCACTTTTTCGGAAGTGGGAATGCTCGCGTGCTTGTATCCGGCGGAAAGGGTCATATAAAGCAGGTGGCCCTTGCGCTGTTTGGCCAGGGCCTGCCCGCTCTGTCCAAAGAATGCCACGCCACCCAGAACAACCAAAGACAAGACCAGAATTAGAGATCTGCGCATCTCGACTCCTCTCTTCTGCAAAATGAATTCGAATTCACATTAGACCGTCATGCCACCGGCACTTCCTCATCCACGTGCCGTGCGCCCGCGTGAATCATGTCACCCTTGATGGCCGCGAAGCAAGTGGCTTTTCGCCCTTCCACGATTCCCACCGAGCAGAGCAGCCAGCCGCCGTGGCCAATCGCCGCTACGCTTTGCGGCTATGTTATCAAACGTGGGAAGCGGTTTGTAGCACAGCGTTCTTCGTCCAACGCTGCGGATTGCGTCTTCGTTTCGGCACAGTGGGCAACAAGCCCGCTGCATGCTGCAAAGTTATCTGGCCTTTTCCGGTTCACTCTGCTTGCGAAGCGCCTGCAAAGCTCTAACACAGAGGACACAGAGACCAGGTTTGATTGCGGAGTTGACGTTCTTCATGGGGATTCACTGCCAGCGCATCACAGTACGATCAATCGAGCACTGCGGGAGCGTTCTTCCCTCTGTGAACTCTGTGGTCTACATACTCAACACGGAGAGCACTGGGGACCTCTGTGTCCTCTGTGTTAAAGCTTTTGGTCTTGGTTTGATTGCGCGGCCGATGTTTTTCCTGAGGCTCTACGCCACCCTTCATCGAGTGATGACCGCGGCGAAGAATCCATCCATGCCGTCGAGATCCGGCCGCGTGTGGAAATATCCACGCGCATCGATCAGCGGAGCGATCTTCGGCAATTCCTCTGCAAGCTCTTCGCGGCCAAGCAACCGGCAGCCCGCGGACGCGGCCAGCACACTCTCCACGACCTGTTCGTTCTCCTCCGGCTCCAGCGAGCAGGTCGCGTAAACCAGCCGCCCTCCGGGCGCGAGCACTGTTAGCGCGCTCGAAAGAATCGTCCGCTGCATCGCCAGGAGCCGATCAAGGTCCTGTGGAGTAAGCCGCCATTTGATTTCCGGATTGCGACTCAACGTTCCCGTCCCGGAACACGGCGCGTCCACCAGGATGCGGTCAAACTTCTGCCGGAACGGAAGCGGCTGCGTTGCGTCGAGACGCACAAGCCGAACGGCTGAAGCATTGGCCGTAAGCCGTGACAAAAGTTTGCGCAATGTTTCGAGCCGCCGGGCGCTCGCGTCGCAGGCCACCAGCAGGCCGTCGCCCACTGCATCCGCCAGTATGGTGGTCTTCATGCCCGGCGCCGCGCACAGGTCGAGCACGCGTTGGCCCGGAGCAACGCCAACCAACTCCGGAATCAGTTGCGAGGCTTCGTCTTGAATTGCGAGTCCCAACTCTTCGGCAAGCCGCGAAACGGCTCCTTCGCCCGCCTCGGCCATCAAAGCCTTTGAAGCATATTTTCCAGGCCTGACGCTGCTTCCCTTCTCCGCCAGTCTGCTGATCACGTCGTCCGGCTCAGGGGTGCATGAGCATATCCGCAAAGTGGTTGGAGGCACCTGCGTAGCGGCCCAGGCCAGCAGGTTTGCCGCTTCGGTGCCAAAGTTTTTTTCCCAGCGTTCCAGCATCCATGCAGGAACCGACCGCCGCGCGCCCGCCAGCAATTCAGGATTGTCCGGCGAAACCGCTGCCACTTGCAGCAACTTTTCCGGCTGGCACTTGCGCAGGACGGCATTCACCAGTCCGGCGGCCGAGCGTTTGCGCGAGAGCTTGGTGAGTTCCACGGATTCGTTCACTGCGGCGGATTTGGGAATTTTTTGGAGGAAGGCAATCTGGTAAACGCCCATCCGCAGGGCGGTCGCAACCTCGCTATCGAGCGACTGCGGACTCTTGCCGGAAAGCTGCTGCAGGCGATGGTCGATTTCGCCCCGCCACCGGAGCACGCCCATCACGATTTCTGTGGCAAGCCCGCGGTCGCGTTCGCTGAGCGCCGAAATATGCTGCGACTGCAGCAGGTCGGAAGCAAACGCCTGCCCGGCATCAACCTGAAGGAGGATTTCAAATGCGATTTTGCGGGCGGGCGAGACTTGCGCCAAGGCTGACCTCAGGGACCGAGTTTTTCGCCCGACTCGACGCGGGCGCCATTCACAAAATCCCGGGCCGAAATGCGCTTGCGTCCTTCAAGCTGAACTTCGTGCAGGAGCAGTTGCGTTCCCGCGCCGCAGGCCACGGCAAGCCGTTTGCCTTCCGCCATCAAAGTGCCGGGAGCCTGAACGGAACCTTCCGCGGCTGCGAGGGCTTCCGCCCGCCACACGTGCAGGCGCATGCCGCGAAACGGCGTGTAAGCGCCCGGCCAAGGAGCGAGGCCGCGAACCCGCCGCTCAATTTCTTCCGCCGTCAGCGACCAGTCGATCACGCCGTCTTCTTTTTTCAGCCTCGGGGCCAGCGTTGCCAGGCTATGGTCCTGCGGGCGGGGCGCGATTTCACCGCGTTCGAGCTTGCGCAGCGTTTCAATCATCAGGTCCGCGCCCACGATGCTCAGCCGCGCGCTCAGGGTTTCCGTTGTGTCATCGTCGCGGATGGGCTCGCGCCGTTCCAGCAGCATATCGCCGGTGTCCATCCCGGCGTCAATCTTCATGGTGGTGACGCCGGTTTCCTTTTCGCCGCGAATGATGGCCCAGTTGATGGGCGCCGCGCCGCGATATTTGGGCAGGAGAGAAGCGTGCAGGTTGATGCAGCCCAGCGGCGGAAGATCAATCATCCACTGCGGAACGATGTGCCCGTAGGCGACAATCACCATGGCGTCGGGACGGAATTTCGAAAGATATTCGCGCGTTTCATCGGTCTTCACTTTGGCCGGCTGATAGACGGGCAGGCCGTGCTTCAGGGCCGCCTCCTTCACGGGCGAAGGCTGCACCTTGTGGCCGCGGCCGCGCGGCTCGTCGGGATTGGTCATCACCAGTTGAATCGAAAACTTTTCTGCAACCAGCTTTTCAAGGGTGGGAACAGCGAATTGGGGTGTGCCGCAAAAAATCAGGTTCATCCGTCAGGTCCGATCGGGAGGGCCCTTCAAAGGCTTGGCAAAGCGCGCCGGAATCCATCCTACCACTCGCCCGCCTTGGCCAGTTTCCGGACCTTGCGTTTGATGGACTCGCGCTTCAGGCGCGTGAGGTGGTGGATGAAGAGCTTTCCATTCAGGTGGTCGGTTTCATGGCAGAAGGCGCGGGCCAGCAGGCCTTCACCGGTCATGGTAAATTCCTCGCCCTTCACATTCTGCGCGCGGACGGTGGCTTTCAAGGGCCGCGGAGTGTTTGCGCGAAAATCCGGCAGGCTCAGGCAGCCTTCTTCCTCCGTCTGCTTTCCTTCAACCGAAATGATCTGGGGATTGGCCAGCACCAGTTTGGCTTCGGGGTCCTTGCCGCAGGTGATGTCAATCACGCAGAGGCGATGCGCCAGGCCAATCTGCGGGGCCGCGAGACCCACGCCGTTGGCGGCGTACATGGTCTCAAACATATCGGCCACCAGCTTTTCAAGCTCGGCGTTGAACTCCGTCACCGGCTTCGTGCCGTCTTCCAGGACTTTCTGTCCGTACTTCACAATGGGATAAATCATTTTCTAACCGAGTGTCGATGGATTTCCAAACCACTATAGAGTCATGCTCTTCGCATTGAATTTTTCTAAATCCTGCCGCGCAGGAATACAACTCTTTCATCAAAGTTCGCACACTTACGGCGCCAGCACAAGCAGCGTAAAGCTGCCGGGCACCATGGGCGGCCGTCGAAAGTGGTGCTGCCCCGCAGGTTCAGCCGGCATGGGGCCGAACTTTGCTGTGACCAGAAACACCTTGTGTGTTTTCGGATCAACCTCCATTGTGCGCGCGCCGCGCTCGGTGGGCACGTCCTCAACCACCTTGAAATCGGTGGGCGACTCTTCTTTCACCACCGTCAGCGTGCCCTCGCCGTTGGAGCTGAAGGCGAGGTCCGTCCCTGGATCAAACCGGTTGGCGTCCACACCGCCGCCGATGGGAGGCGTTGCGATCACCTTGCCCGTGTTGGCGTCAATCACGGCCATCATTTTGTTGTGGCACCCGGCAAAAAGAATGTTGTGCCGGGCGTCAATGGCCAGGCCAGAGGGAGATTCGCAGGGCGCCATGGGCCAGCGCGACTTGATCTTGAGCGTGTGCGAATCAATCGCCAGCTCGATGCTCTTGTCTTCAAGGTTGTTGTAAACCATGCCGCGGCCGTTGGACACGGCAAACTCCGGCCTTCCACCCAGGGCGATGGTGCCCACAACTTTCAGCGTTTTCGCGTCGATGGCGGTGGAGTTGTCACTTCGGCCGTTGAAGGTGAAAACCCGCTGCGAAGAAGGATCGTAGGTGATGCCGTCGGGATTGTGGCCGGTTACTTTGACGGTGCCAATGGTCTTGAGCGTTTTCAGGTTGAAGACTGTCACCTGGTCGGCCCC
>JAJYJL010000166.1:5562-10116 GCA_021789565.1 Acidobacteriota bacterium | reverse complement strand
CGGAAACGCCCTGGCGCAGGCGCGCCGGTTGCCCGGGCGGAACGTCGATCCCCAGGCGCCCAGAGACTTCCATCTGGGACTGGTAACCTACAATCTGGCGAAAGACTGGGATGTGGATACCATCATCAAAAACTGCGAAGCCACGGGCTTTGCAGGGACCGAGCTGCGCACCACGCACAGGCACGGCGTTGAGCCGACCCTGAGCAAGGCCCGGCGCGCCGAGGTCAGAAAGAAATTCGATGATTCGCGTGTCAAACTGGTGAGCCTGGGATCAACCTGCTCGTTCCAGTCGCCAGACCCGGCCGAAGTGGAACGCAACATCCGGTCGACGCGGGAATTCTGCGAGCTGGCGCATGACGTGGGCGCCATCGGCGTCAAGGTGCGGCCGAACGGTTTTCCACCCAATGTGCCTCACGAAAAAACCCTGGACCAGATCGGCCACGCGCTTGCGAAATGTGGCGACATCGCCCGCGACAACGGCGTGGAAATCTGGCTGGAAGTCCACGGACAGGGCACCCAGGAACCCAGGAACATATACCGCATCATGACGGTCGCCAACCATCCCGCCGTCGGGATCTGCTGGAACTCCAACCCTCCGGACGTGATCGGCGGCTCCGTCAGGGAGAATTTCGATCTCATCGGCCCCTGGCTGCGCAACTGCCACATCCACGAACTCTGGGATCCCGAGTATCCCTACCACGAGCTCTTTGCGCTGTTTTGCAGCGTGGGCTACACTCGCTATACGATGGCGGAAATTCAGGAAAGCTGTGAACCGATCCGGCTGATGCACTACTATCGCAAACTTTGGGAATACGAGGCGGCATAAACATGGCCATGGAAATTCACCCCATCACTCTGGAAGGCCGGGCCGTGAGGCTGGAACCTCTCAGCTTGAAGCACCATGCTCAGATGTGCGAGGCCGGCCTCGATTTCGATTTATGGCACTGGACCACGCAGAATGTCCGGACTCCTAAGGACATGCGTTCTTACATCGAGCAGGCCCTGGGCGACCAGGCACGGGGCACCTCACTGCCCTTTGCCACCATTGATCAGGCCAGCGGCAAGGTGATCGGCAGCACCCGCTACCTGAATATTGACGTTTCCAACCTTCGCGTGGAAATCGGGGCCACCTGGCTTGCAAAACCATGGCAGCGGACAGCCGCCAACACTGAGGCCAAGTATCTGATGCTGCGGCATGCATTTGAGAAGTTCGGCTGCATCCGTGTGGAACTGAAAACAGACTCGCTGAACCAGCGCTCGCGCGACGCCATCCTGCGGCTGGGCGCCAAAGAGGAAGGAACGCTGCGCAATCACATGCTGACCTGGACGGGCCGCATCCGGCACACCGTCTATTTCAGCATCATTGATTCTGAATGGCCCGAAGTGAAAGCGCGGCTGGAAGCCATGCTGACGCGCAAGGTCACCACGCAGTAAGCGTTCTCATCAGCCTTCGGGCGGCAAGCATCGTCAAGAAACGGCGTTGCGGGCGGGAACACCCGGGCTTCACACCGTCCCCAGCCATTCCTGGAAAACCTTCTCACTTTCCTGCTCCGGCCGCACCACAAATCGGATTTTTTCGCCCGCGCTGAGATGCTTGAACGCCTCGGCGGCGGGCCCGTAATAGGTCGCCACTTCTGATTCAGCAAGCGCCTCACCCTGCGCATTGGTTGCATTCAGAAGCCAGCAAGGCCGCGGCGCCAGAAGCGCCGTGAGATCCGGCAAGTCGAAGTGTTTGAGAACATCAAAAAGGAACCACGTCAGGTCAAGCGAGTAAGCCTTCGATTCCACAATGGAACGGTAGGTGGCAATCGGACGGTCAAACAGCACGGAGTGCAGCCGGTCGTCGAGCACGGCGGAAAGCAGGACCGCCAGCGCGCCGCCCCTTTCACCCAACCCGAGGATCCGGCCCTGGTCCACATCGGGCCGCGATTCGAGATAATCGAGGCAGCGGAGAAAATCCCACACGCGCTGGCCCAACAACGGTTTGCCGAGACTGAAACATGTCCACGCGTAACGCTCGTGAAGAGGCACATCCTCGTAGAACAGAGGGCCCGCGGAAGGATAGCGTGGCGTGGAAACTCCCAGCCCGCGAAGGTCAATGGCGCAGACTGCAAAGCCTTTTTCTACCAATTGCCGGACCCCGGACGTTTCGTAGAGCAAGTGGTTCTTGCCGTTTTCCGGGACGATGACGACGGTCGGAAATGCAGGTCCTCCCTTCGCCGGCGCAAAAAACCAGCCCGTCACCCGCACGTGCGGTTCGGAGTAAAACTCGAATTCATCCACGGTAATATCTTCCATCCAGCGGTTTGATGAAATGATCCGGGGACTCAGCGGCGTACGCCCGGCAGGCAGGCCGAGAAGTTTCCTGAGGGTATCCTGCGCCCGTGCGCGCGCGGGGATGTTCTTCGGCGCAACCTGCCGCATGCGGTCTGTGTTCAGATCAATCACGGAGCGTCCACCCAGCGAGGTCAGCACCTGCCCGGTGCTGGTGCAGTGCAAAGTGCCCGGAGGAGAGTCGTCATACGGAGCATCTTCGGTTCCCCACTCCGGGTTGCCCAGCCAGCGGTTGAACCACTCGTAAGTCGCGCGGCGGTTAAAGAAGTCGAATGCGTGTGGCAGGGGCGATCCAAAGAGTTTCACCTTGTCGGCGGCGCCCATCAGTTTGTAGCCGGCCAGCGCCTCGCCGTAAATCTCCCTGGTTCCCTCGACGTAAGTGGGCGAATAGGTCAGGCCGGGGTCGGTGCGGGAATACATAATCAGAAGCGGCCTGGGAGCGGCTGCCAGAAACAGGTCGCCGCGGTCGATGCCCTCGGGAAGGCTGCCGACGATGTTCTGTTCAGCATCGTCCACCGCCCCCGGAGGAGCATAGTTGGGGCCGGCAAGGTTCTCATTCTGCCCGTCGGCAGCCGCAGAAACTTTGATTCTGGGGTCGAGCGCCGCCAGCCACATGGTCATGGTTCCCCCGCCCGACTGCCCCGTACAACCGATCCGCTCAGGATCGACTTCCGGGCGCGAAAGAAGATAATCGACGGCGCGGATGCCGTCCCAGGTGCGGTACTGCTCAAATTGCGAGCCGAACAGCAGCATCGGCCGACCCGCCTGGTCGTGTTCACCCGTCGGCCCGTACAACCCTTTTCCGGTGCGAGGGTCCAAAAACTGCAGCCGTTCGCCCTGCCCAAAAGGATCGAACGGCAGCACCGCATAACCCTTTCTGGCCAGCGACTGGCAGACATATTGATAGTAATAAAAAGACTTCCCGTTGCTGGAATGGCCAAGCGGGACAATGATGCCGGGATATGGAGGTTTGTGCCTCTTCGGGATATAAAAATTGGCGGTGACAAAAACCTCGGGGCGGCTTTCGAAAATGACCTTTTCAATTCGATAGTCGCTGCGGTCGATGGTGCCGACTATTTTCGGCTTCAGCGGGGTCTTCTCAAACTGGCCCCCGATGAGACTCCAAACCTTCGAGCGTACCTTTTCAATGCGCGCCCGCACGTCGGCTTCAGTTCGCATCGCTTGCAATTCGGCCAGCCGCCGGGCACGGGCTTCGTTCATCTGCGCGGTGACGTACCGTGGCAGGTCGTTCCAGAAATCGCGCTGAGTGTCACCGTTATGTGGTGGTGCCTGCGAAGCGGGCGGCGCACCCGCCGCAAATGCATCGCGCCCCGCCAGAGCCATGGCCGCGCCAATGATGTTCGTCTGAATAAACTTTCTTCGCGTGGGCATTCAACTACCTCCGATCGAAATACAGCAGCAGCGTATGATGTTGGAAAGTGTCCGCCGCAATCAGACTTTTGTCAATGATATGAGTGAAGATGACTGGATTATCGGGGTGTCTTTTCGGTCCCCGATCCGTACTTGAAAAACCTGATTACCCATGCGGCCGGCACAAGTATTGGCAACAAGTACCAATATCTCTTTCGAAGGAAATTAGCAGTAAACTTGTCGCACCACTCTTCGGCTACTACTTCCTCGTTCCGGTGTTCGGGGCGCTGAGTATAGTGAATGTGGTGGCCAAGTTCGTGGAACAACGTGGTGCCGATCAACGTTTCTCGAAGCGGAGGAAGTGCATTGACCCACCACGGGTCTTTCGAACCCTTGTCCACGTAGATTTCGATATGGGGGCGCTTCCGCCTTGACGCAGGACTGTAAAAGGCGAGGACTCGGCTTGAGGGGATCCTGCGCCCTCGACTGCTAAACCTCCTTCGGCGTTCCCTTCGCGACTGTCCGCCGGAGTTGGTAAGTACCACGGATTCGAGTCCTACAAGATACTTGGGAGGCACCGTCCACAAGAGCTTTTCGATTGCGCCTTTAACCCATTTCGGCGGACGATAATCCTTGTACCCTTCGATGATGAGGACGGGGAGTTTGTCAGATGATCGAGCCATTCCGAAGGCCCAGCTTTGCCTGGCAGAATATAATCATTGAAGCAAGCGCTTTACAACCCTTTTTCCGCCATGGCAAAGGCGCGCAGCATGGCGCGGGCCTTGTTCAGGGATTCATCGAATTCAAGCGCAGGTACGGAATCCGCCACGATGCCGGCGCCGGCCTGGA
>JAJYJL010000166.1:0-5552 GCA_021789565.1 Acidobacteriota bacterium | reverse complement strand
CGATGCAGGAATTGAGGTTGCCGGAAAAGTCGGCATAGAGAACAGCACCGCCGTAGAGGCCGCGGCGGGTGGGCTCAAGCTCGTCAATGATTTCCATGGCGCGGACCTTGGGCGCGCCGGTCAGCGTTCCCGCCGGGAAGCAGGCGGCGAGCGCAGCATAGCTGTCGGCATCCGGCCGCAGCTTTCCCCTGATCAGCGAAACCAGGTGCATCACGTGCGAGTAGCGCTCAACAAACATCACGCGCTCCGGATGAACCGACGAATACTCTGACACGCGGCCCACGTCATTGCGGCCCAGGTCGACCAGCATGATGTGCTCGGCGCGTTCCTTTTCATCGGAAAGCAGGTCCTGCTCCAGCCGTGCATCTTCTTCCTCGGTCTTGCCGCGCGGGCGCGTTCCGGCGATGGGACGGTACTCCACATCACTCCCGGCCACCTTGACCAGCATCTCGGGCGACGATCCCAGCACCGTGGACTTGCCGAATTGCAGGTAATACATGTAAGGCGACGGATTCACCACGCGCAACGCGCGGTAAACCTGGAAGGGCGGCACGCGCACAGGAACCGTCAATCGCTGTGACAGCACAACCTGGAAGACGTCTCCGGCGCGAATGTACTCTTTGCCCTGCTCCACAATTTCTTCATAGCGCTTTCGCGTCATGTTGGGCTTGACCCGCAGCGCCCCTTTCGGCTGGCGAATGTTTGGAAGTCGCAGCGGCCGGGCCAGGTTGCGTTCCAGCCGGTCAAGCTCACGGACCGCATGGGTGTACTTCTGGCGAAGATTTCCGGGGTCTTCCTCCGTCAGAACGTTCGCGATCAGAAACAGTCGGTGTCGAACGTGGTCAAAGGCGACCAGCGTGCGGAAATACATGAAGATTGCGTCGTCCACGTCAACGTCGGGTTCAACGCGGGCCGGCAGGCGCTCCAACTGCCGCACGGCTTCATAGGAAAGATAGCCCACCGCTCCGGCGCTGAAAGGCGGAAGGCCCGGCAGCTTCACCGAGCGATACTTTGATCCGATGCGCCGCAAGTACTCAAAAATGTTGCCGGATTCTTCAATGCGCTCGCGCCCGCGAACCAGCGTGATGCGGTCACCGCGGCAGGTAATCACCTGGAAGGGGTCCACACCGAAATAGGTGTAGCGGCCGACTCGTTCGCCGCCTTCCACGCTTTCCAGGAGGAAGCTGTGATGCGGACCGCCTTTGCCGTGCGGTCCGGGGCTTTTAAAAGCCTCGGGTGCAAGTTTCAGGAAGGCGGAGACGGGGCTCAGCATATCAGCCACGACGGTCCGGTAAACAGGCACTACGGTGCCCTGTCGCGCCAGGCGGCGGAAGTCCGAAAATTTGGGAGTCGTCAGGTCCATCGATGTCTCCGGAAGGTATCGGCCGCCCGCCCTGAAGGTTGAAATCCCCCCGGCGGTCTGCGTTTCCTCTACTCTTTATCTTTATCTTTGTCTTTCTTCGTGCTATCCGGCGGAGCATCATCATCCTTTTTTGAGGAAGACTGTGCCGCGTGCTCCGCAAGCACCTCACGAATTACAGCTTTCAAATCTTCACGGTCCTGGTCAGAGTGGATGGCAAAAGGCTTGCTTGCCTCGCCCCAGTAGATGCTTCTGTGCGGGAACGGAATTTCAATACCCACTTCGTCAAACTTCTTTTTGATGCGGCGGTTCATTTCGCGGCCCACCGTCCACTGCTGGATGGGAACCGTCTTGAAGCGGGCCTGTATCACCACCGCCGAATCTCCAAAATGATCGACGCCCAAAACCTCCAGCGGGGCCAGGATGAGCGGCTTGTACTTTTCATCCTGCATCAACTCATCCGCCACCCGCTTGAGGACGTCAATCACATGGTCGGTGTCCTCTTTGTAGGCAACTCCGATGTTGAAAACATAGTAGGAATACTCGTGAGTCATGTTGGCAAGAGTGTTGATGGTGCCGTTCGGGAAAACGTAGACCGTCCCATCCTGCCCGCGCAGGACGGTTGTCCGCAGGTTGATCTGCTCGACCAGGCCGCCTGTCCCGTTGATGACGGCCACGTCATTCACCCGGATCTGGTTCTCGATCAGGATGAAAATGCCCGCAAACAAGTCTCGCACAAGGTGTTGCGCCCCAAAACCGACTGCCAGCCCGATCACACCTGCGCCCTCCAGAATGGGACCAATGTTGAAACCTGATTCCGTAAGAATCATGACAAGGGCAAGAGTCCAGATAGAGATGTTGACCGTCTTTTGAAGGATGCCGCTCAACGTAGCCGCGCGCTTCTCAACCTCGATGTCAGCCTTACCATGCCGCTTCATTCTTGCCAGAATATGCTCCCGGACATTGGGAATTGATTTGCTGAAGACTTTCGTAACGATGTAGGCGCCGACAACGATAGCTACAATTCGTGTGAAGTGATCCACGATTGTTCCCAAATGAATAAATGACGGCAGTGAAGAAAATGAAATCGAACGCATGCAATAACCCTTTCGAAAGGTTCAGCCGAATGCAGGGCTTCAGCGGGACTCTTGCAGGCGGTCCTTAAACTGACGACCCATTCCCAACTTAAAGGCTTGGACAGGCCTATGTCAATTCAAGGGAAAGATCAAACCTTCTGCGCTTGCAGTTCAGTTTCCATAAATTCAGAAACAACCAGAGGAGGTGTTGGGGAATGACAATGGCGTGCGGGTTTAACCCGAGGATGCATGGCTGAGCGACTGGCGGACAGCCTGCTCCATCAGCGCGCGTGGCGCGGACTGGCCCGTCCAGATTTCAAACTGCCGGGCACCCTGGGCCACCAGCATTTCCAGCCCGGAAATGGTGACCAGGCCGCGCCCTCTGGCCTCGGAAAGAAAACGGGTTTCAGCCGGAAAATAGACCATGTCAAAAACCACCCGCGTCCGCAGCCGCGCAAGGTCAATCGGAAGGGCATCAGTGTAGGGTGCCATCCCAACCGGCGTGGCGTTGATCACGGCATCCACATCCAGGCCATCGGCATTTCCCCAGGGGACGGCTTCCGCGCCTGCGCTACGGGCAAGCTTCCGCGCCACCCCCTCTCTTCGCGCAGCGACAAAAACGTCCGCTTTTACGGCTCGCAAAGCGAAGGCCGCAGCCCGCGCAGCCCCACCAGCCCCCAGGACAAGAATCCTGCTTCCAGGAAGCCGCAGCCGCTTGGTCAGCACTTCGGTCACGGCGCTCGAGTCCGTATTCCATCCCATCCACTTGCCGTGGCGGATGGCCACGGTGTTGCAGGCCCCAATCTGCTCAGCCAAAGGGTCTATCCAGGCAAGCTCCTTCAAAATGAGACGTTTAAAAGGCATCGTGATGCTGAAGCCCGCGAATTCGAGCGATCGCGCAAACTTGAGGAAGTCACTTAACCTTCCCGTTTCGCAGGGCAGATAGAGCGCATTCACGCGCTTTGCCTGGAAGGCGATGTTCTGCATAGCCGGCGAGAGGGACATGGACGAATGCGTCCCCACAACCCCATACAATTGCGTCCGCTCGTCCAGATGCTCCACGTGGTAAACCGAGCGCAGGTGATCGATCGCCAACTGGCCGCTCGCCACTGCATGATGGTTACCCAGCGATGCATAGGTAAAAGGACAGCCCCAGCGGAAAGCCATCACGCGTGAACAGATGCCGGAGTTCCCCATGGCCAGCGCCACCAGCCTGGGACGCCGCCGTCGATTGGCCTTAAGCAGCTTGAGAACTTTCAGATTGTCCTGAAGCTCCCGGGCGTGGCTTGCAATCTTGACGGCTTCAACCGGCAGCCGGGCCAGGCGGCGATAAATGGGGCTCAAGTCAGGGGTATTGCGATAATTGTGATAGGAAACAATTACTTTGGCAGGAGCAAACTGCTTGAAGGATGGCTTGCGCAATGCTTTGACGGACTCAATTTCAATGTCAACCCATTGGCACCCGGCGCGGGCCGCTGCAGCCAGGAGATCAACCTGCTCTGCAACCGAGCCCTGAAAGCGGCCGCCTGCTTCCACTCGCCGGCAGGTTGCGATCATTTGAGGATAACGCAAACGAGCCAGCATCTTGTGCAAATCAAGTTCAAGCTTAGAAGTGTCGCGGAGGAAGTCCAGGCGCAGTTCGAAACCAATCGGTGGAGAAGTACCCAGACTCTCGATATGCACCTCAGCCGCTTCGAGAGTCGGTAGCGCTAGACAGACAAAAATGTGCGGAGAAGGAGATTTGGCCAAAATGTTTTCCGGGGCCGCTAGCCCTGCCTAGTGAAGAACCCTCTTATTATAAGTCATTTGCCAAAATTCCGGCAAGATCATTGTCCAGCCTTGCGTGCCAGCTAACCCTTCTCGGACACTTTTCAGGCGCTCAGCCGACTAGCTGAAGGGGATTGGAAACCATCTTTAGACTGGTTCCATCAACGGAATCAGCATGTTACAGCCTGCCTACGTCTTCATCTTCTGTCATAAAGGAAACTATTGGCCTCAGCACGGCTGAAATGCCGTAAAATCAATGACTGGAGATGGAAAACAACCCGTTTTTTTGCTCATACCCCGGGCCTGTACGAGCAAACCTTGTATTTGCAATCATTTGATACTATGGGCAAAGTCAGACGCAGCCAGGGAGACGCCAGAGATGAAGCGTGAATATCCCAGGCACCCGATTGTGGGAGTCGGAGGAGTGGTGGTCCGGGGCAACCGTGTTCTATTGATTCGCAGGGGCCGCGAGCCTCTGAAGGGCGAATGGTCGATTCCTGGGGGGATGCTCGAACTCGGGGAGAGCCTGAAGGAGGGTGTCAAACGGGAAGTTCTGGAAGAAACCGGCCTGAGAGTCCGCCCTCTGGAGGCGCTCGCAGTGTTTGACCGGGTGCAGAAAAAGGGCGGCAGGGTTTGGTACCACTACGTCATCGTTGAGTATGTTTGCCGTCCGAGCGGGGGCCGGTTGAAGTCCGGGAGCGATGTTCTGGACGCACGATGGGTCAAGCGGGAGGAAATCCCCGGCTACCGGATCACACCCAAGGCCGCCACCGTCATCGCCGACGCGTTCGAGTGGTTTGCGGAACGCCGGCAAACATCACGGACCAAACCACGCTAGGGTAATTTCTGCCCTGGCAACCTTTCTCAGCAAACCTTCCACACCCCAGGGGAGCTGCAAAAAATCAAAAACCCCTGGCCTTGTTTTGCTGTCAAGACCAGGGGCCGGATACTGATTGGGATTGGCCTCCCAGATACTCCTGGGAACTGGCGCTGATGGCGCCGTGCCTTCCATCCTCTCTGAGCTAGGGAGAGGTCTTACAAAGAAGCACTAGCGAGCGCCTAAGCCTCAGCACCCTCGCTACAGTTACCTTCGATTTGCATGAATCACCTCCTTTCTAGCGTGATTCAAATATTAAAATCCTGCTGTCCTGGAGTCAAGAAAAAATCTGTGGTTCTTAAAGAAAACTTCACGCGGCGTCCCAGCCAGCCCATGATCGCCAGCGAAGAACGATCAAATCGAGCACCATGTGAGCGGAATCGCGCAGAAAGTGGACCTTGGTGGCGGGATTATCATTCCATCGCACGGGCACTTCCACGATTTTCCCTCCAAAGCGCTGGATCAGGAACAG
>JAJYJL010000165.1 GCA_021789565.1 Acidobacteriota bacterium | reverse complement strand
CACACCGGCGTGGTGCAGGTGGCGGTGAACGCGGAGTTGAGTCCCGAAGCCCACGCCAAAGCCGAGCAGATTCGCACGGAATACGTGGTGGGGGTGGAAGGCGAGGTGCTCCTGCGCTCGCCGGAAACCGTGAACCCGCAGATCTCGACGGGCGAAGTGGAGGTCAGGACCGCCACGCTGCTGCTGCTGAATGAAGCCAAAACTCCTCCCTTCCCCATCGAGGATGAAACGCGCACTTCCGAAGACACGCGCCTGCGCTACCGCTATCTCGACCTGCGCCGCGCCCGCATGCAGCGCAACATCCGGCTGCGCCACCAGGCCTGCCTGGAAACACGCGAGCACATGGGCGGGCACGGCTTTATCGAAATCGAAACGCCTTTCATGACCCGCTCCACCCCCGAAGGCGCGCGCGATTACCTGGTGCCCAGCCGCGTCCGCCAGGGACACTTTTACGCTCTGCCGCAGTCGCCGCAACTCTTCAAGCAGTTACTGATGATCGGCGGCTTTGACCGCTATTTCCAGATCGTGCGCTGCTTCCGCGATGAAGACCTGCGCGCCGACCGCCAGCCCGAATTCACCCAGATCGATGTCGAGATGGCCTTCCCCACGCGCGAAGAACTGTTTGGGATCATTGAAACCCTGATGCAGAAACTGCTGGCGCTGGTGGACGTGAAGGTCGAGCTTCCCTTCGCGCGTCTCGCTTACGATACGGCGATGGAGAAGTATGGCTCCGACAAGCCCGACCTGCGCTTCGGCCTGGAATGGAAACGGCTGGAACTGCCCAACAGCGGGCTGAATGCGGTGAAAGGTTTTCAGGTGGCGAAGGCGTTGCGCGTTCCCGGTGCTGCGGCAAAAATCTCGCGCAGCCAGTTTGACCGCTACCTGGAAACGCTGAAACAGATGGGCGCCGCAAACGCCGCCTACCTTACCGTGACCGACGCGGGCGTGCAGTCGCGAATGAGTAAGGCGCTGGGCGACGACGGGCTTGCGGCCATAGTGGCGGCAACGGAAGCGCAGCCGGGCGACCTGGTCATTCTGCTGGGAGCCGAATCGGACTCGGTGGAAAACCTGCGCGGGCTTGGGCAGGCTTCAGGCTGGCTGCGCCTGGAACTTGCGAACAAATTTGAGATGATCAAGCCCGGCCTCTGGAAATTTGCCTGGATTGTCGACTTTCCCATGTTCGACTACGACAAAAACGAGAAACGCTATGCGGCCATGCACCATCCCTTCACTTCGCCGCGCGAAGAAGACCTGGACAAGTTGGAATCCGACCCCGGCAGCGTCAAGGCGCTGGCCTATGACTTGGTGCTGAACGGCAGCGAGATTGGCGGCGGCTCGATTCGTATGCACCGCCCCGACATCCAGAAGCGCGTTTTCCGCGTGCTCGGCCTGAGTGATGAAAAAGCCCGGGAACGGTTCGGATTTTTTATGGACGCGCTGGAATTCGGAGCGCCGCCCCACGGCGGCATTGCGCTGGGCGTGGACCGCATCGTCGCTCTGCTGGCCGGCGAGTCGAGCATCCGCGAGGTGATCGCGTTCCCCAAGACCGCCAGCGCCACCGACCTGATGTGCGACGCCCCCGCAACCGTCGATCCCGAACAGCTCACCGATCTGGGGCTGAAGATCGTCAAGCTTTGAACTTCCGCGCTTCAGGGGCTGAAGCCCCTGGGGTTCGGAGCCGGTGATATGTCGGAGCTGAAGCTCCGACCCCCTAAGGAAAGTCCGGACTTTTCATGAGAAGTTTAGAAGGTCGGACCTTCAGGCCCGACGAATGATGGGCCGAATAGAAGAGGAGTTTCAGGGGCTGAAGCCCCTGATCGGTCGGGTCTCACTAATGTCGGAGCTAAAGCTCCGACCCCCTAAGGGAAGAGGCACTGGCCTTGAATGAGCCGTTCAGGAGGTCGGACCTTTAGGTCCGACAAACAAAGCAGCAAAATCAGAAGGGGCTTTAGCCCCTGAAGAAAAATAATCCAATCCCCATGTCTATCATTCGCATTCTACCCGAAGCCATCGCCAACAAGATTGCGGCGGGCGAAGTGGTTGAGCGGCCGGCTTCCGTGGCCAAGGAGCTGGTGGAAAACTCGATTGACGCCGGGGCCAGCTCGGTGGAAGTCCGCGTGGAGAGCGGCGGCAAGCGCCTGATCCGGGTGGCGGACGACGGCTGCGGCATGACGCGTGACGACGCCCTGCTGGCCTTTGAGCGCCACGCCACCAGCAAGATCACCTCCGCCGACGATCTCGATGCGATTGCGACGCTGGGCTTTCGCGGCGAAGCCCTGCCCTCCATCGCCGCCGTCTCGCGCCTGACGCTGGAAACCCGGCACGCTTCTGAAGAGGCCGGCACGCGCATGGAATTTGCCGGCGGCAAGCTGCACGACGTCAAGGAAATCGCCCGGCCCGGCGGCACCACGCTGGAGGTCGCAAACTTGTTTTACAATGTGCCGGCGCGCCGCAAGTTTCTGCGGTCGGAATCCACCGAACTCGGCCACATCGCCAGCATGGTGACGCACTACGCGCTGGCGCATCCTGACAAAGCTTTCCGCCTCGAATCCGTATCGAACGAAATCCTGAAAGTCCCGCCGGTTGCAAGCCACCGCGAGCGCATCTATCAGGTGATGGGGGCAAAGCAGCTCGAACAACTGGTAGAGTTCGGCCCGGTGGAGCGCGAACTGCTGCAGGCATCCGCCCCTCTGAACATGGACGAGGACACTGAAACCAACGCCGCGCCCGAGGCGCCGCCGATTTTCAGGATTTCCGGTTTCGTCTCGCGCCCGGAAGTCCACAAGCTGAACCGCAACCAGATTTATTTTTTTGTCAGCCGCCGGCTGATCCGCGACCGCCTGGTGGCGCACGCGCTCCACGAGGCCTATCGCAACATTCTGCCGGCGGGAATCTTTCCGGTGGCGATGATCTTTCTGGACATGCCGCCGGGCGAAGTGGATGTGAACGTCCATCCGTCGAAAGCCGAGGTGCGCTTCCGCCACTCGTCATTTGTGCACGACCTGATTCGCGACACGGTGCTGCAGGCGCTGATGGCTTCCCGGCCCGTGGCGGCTTTTCCCATGCCCAGACGCCCGGACACGGATGAACAATATCAGGGCGGCGCGTCCTACGCCCGCCCGGAAGCTTCGTCTTCTCCGCAGGGACAACGCGACTGGGCGCCGTCGGCGGGGCCGCGCCAACCGTACGCCGCCGGCCCGGCAAGAAGTTTTCAGCTTTCCGCTCCGCGGCCGGCGCCCGCGCCGGGCTATCTGCCGCTGGCGGAAGCGGCGCTGGCCCTCTACGCCCCGCCCGAGCCCGCATCCTGCCCGGCCGCCTTTGCCGAGCCCGAGCCTGCCGCCGCGGAAAACCGCCCCGGCGAACTCCCCTCCGACCTGTTGCCGCTGGGCCAGGTGCGGTCGAGTTTCATCATCGCCGCCAACCCCGAAGGCCTGTGGATTATCGACCAGCACGTGGCGCACGAACGCGTGCTGTTTGAGCAGCACCTGCGCCGCCGCCAGGACAGCACCGTTGAGGGGCAGCGGCTGCTGATCCCCATTGTGGCCGACCTGCAGCCCGAGCAGCGCGTGATCTACGAAAGGATTGCCGCGGAGCTCACCGCCAACGGATTTGAGGTGGAACCCTTCGGACAGGGCAGCGTGGCCGTCAAGGCCGCGCCGGCCGACATCCAGCCCGACGACGTGGAACGGCTGGTGCGCGAAATTCTGGACGGCGTGGGGCGCGAGGCGCGCGCTCTCTCGCTCGACGAGCTGCGGCGCAGCATTGCCGCCACCGTAGCCTGCCACGCGGCCATCAAGGTGAACATGCCGCTGGACCGGGAAAAAATGAGCTGGCTGCTGCTGGAGCTGAGCAAAACGGAGTGCCCCATGACCTGCCCGCACGGGCGCCCCATCGTGCTGCGCTACGACATGAAGGAAATCCAGAAGGCCTTTAAGCGGATTTGACTTTTGCAGCAACTTCTACGGCAGCCGACAGTTGTCTCTCATTGTGATCTCTGTGCCCGGCAAAAAGCTCAACACGGAGGACACAGAGGCTCTGCGGTTTCTGTGTTCAATCTTTGGAAGCACAGAGAACACAGAGAGCCTTAACAAACTCGAGTTCGAACGAGATGAACGACAACCGGACGCCACATAAGCCGGCAGGAAAACGATGAACGAACCACTTGTCATTGCGATTGACGGCCCGGCGGGCGCGGGCAAAAGCACCGTGGCGCAGATGCTGGCCCGGCGGCTGGGACTGGCCTGCGTGGACAGCGGCGCCACTTACCGCGCCGCGGCCCTGAAGGTGCTGGAATCCGGGGTGGCGCTTGAGGATGAAGAGGCCATCGTCCGCGTTGTGGGGTCGGCCGAAATCCGCTTTGTTCCCCGCCTGCCGCAGCCGCAGGTGCTGCTGGACGGTGAAGATGTCACCACAAAGATCCGGACGATGGAGGTGACCCGGGCCGCTTCGAGCGTCTCACGGCTGCCTGCCGTGCGCCGGAAGCTGATTGCCCTGCAGCGGCAACTGGTGAAACCACCGGGAGTGGTGATGGAAGGCCGCGACATCGGGACGGTGGTGTTGCCCGACGCACCGCGCAAAATCTTTCTCCAGGCCGATCCCGAAGAACGCGCCCGCCGCCGGGTGGAGCAGAACGAGCAGCAGGGCCAGCCGTCTTCAATGGAAAAGATCCTGGCGGAAATTTCCAGCCGCGATCAGCGGGACGCGGAAAGACAGGCCTCGCCGCTGGTGGCCGCCAAAGACGCCGCCATTATTGATTCCACTCAACTTTCGGCTGAAGAGGTCGTAAAGAAAATCCTGGAACTCGCGCGCGACAAAGGGCTGCTGTAGCGGCGGCAAGCGCGTAGCGTGAACCGCCGGGTGACCGCGCACGCCAGACGCCAGGGTGTATGCGCCGAAGGGGCGCCGCGGCTGGAGGTTACGGAAAGTAGCGGTAGACTTCCCGCCGATGAAGGACTCGCACGAATGTTACAGTGTCCTTCTCGATTTCAAGACCGATCCTGAAGTCTCCCAGGCGAATGCGGTAATAATCTCCCCGGGCTTGCAGCTTTTTAAGGCCGGGCACGCCAGCAAGACTTTCCGCCAGTTCTACGCTTTCAATGATGGTTCGGATGCGGTTGAGTAATGACCTGTTCTTAATGGCGCGAAGGTCTCGGGCGAAGCTTGCCCGGAAGGTGACCTTCAACGGCGGGTCTCGAGAATGGAGAAGATTTGTTTTCGAGAGACCTTTCCGGTTCGCCGGCCTTCTTCAATCGCGCGGGCCAGGGAGGCGTTCTCGACCGCCTCTTCGACGATTTCCCGCAGGAGGTCCTTGCGTTCGTCGAGCACTTCACACAGCGCTTCCTTAAACACGCGCTTGAGTTCCTCGTCCTTTGCCAGCAATTGGGCCATTGGGCTCTCCAACCATCACATTGTAGCCGATTGCAGGGGCGACAGGTTGGGTTTATCTGGAAGGCGCGGCGCGCTAACCTGAGACAGCCGGCTTTTCAGCCAACGCCAGCCGCCACTCCCCCACTCCGCCGCTACCTTCCGCCATTTGACATGGAAGACAGGAACTCCGCGTTCGTTTTGGTCTTGGAAAGCTTGTCGATGATAAGTTCCATCGACTCGACCGGCGACAGCGGGTTGAGCACTTTGCGCAGCACCCAGATGCGGTTGAGTTCGTCCTTCGGCACCAGCAGTTCTTCCTTCCGGGTGCCCGACTTGTTGATTTCGATGGCCGGGAAGACGCGCTTGTCCACCAGCTTGCGGTCAAGGTGAACTTCCATGTTGCCCGTGCCCTTGAACTCTTCGAAGATCACGTCGTCCATGCGGCTGCCGGTATCGATGAGGGCGGTGGCGATGATGGTGAGGCTGCCGCCTTCCTCGATGTTGCGGGCCGAACCGAAAAACCGCTTGGGGCGCTGCAGAGCGTTGGAGTCAACGCCGCCGGAAAGCACCTTGCCGGAAGGCGGCACCACGGTGTTGTAGGCGCGCGCCAGGCGGGTGATGGAATCCAGCAGGATGACCACGTCGCGCTTGTGCTCCACCAGACGTTTGGCCTTTTCAATCACCATCTCGGCCACCTGGACGTGCCGGGCGGCGGGCTCGTCAAACGTGGAGCTGATGACTTCGCCTTCCACGGTCCGCTGCATGTCGGTCACTTCTTCCGGCCGCTCGTCAATCAGCAGCACGATCAGGGTGACTTCCGGATGGTTGGTGGTGACGGAATTGGCGATGGTCTGCAGCAGCATGGTCTTGCCGGTGCGCGGCGGCGAAACGATAAGGCCGCGCTGCCCCTTGCCAATGGGAGTCAGCAGGTCCAGCACGCGCCCTGAAATGTTCTCCTTCGCGGTCTCCAAGCGCAGCCGCTCCTCGGGATACAGCGGGGTGAGGTTGTCAAAAAAGATCTTGTTGCGCGCCTCGTCCGGGGGCTCAAAGTTGATGGCCTCCACCTTGATCAGCGCGAAGTAGCGCTCGCCTTCCTTGGGCGGGCGGATCTGGCCGGAGACGGTGTCGCCGGTGCGCAGGTCGAACTTGCGGATCTGCGACGGTGACACGTAGATGTCATCCGGGCCCGGCAGATAGTTGTAGTCGGGCGCGCGGAGGAAGCCAAAGCCATCCGGCAGGCATTCCAGCACTCCCTCTGAAAAGATGAGCCCGGCCTTCTCGGTCTGCGCCTGGAGGATCTTGAAGATCAGCTCCTGCTTGCGCATCCCGGTGGCCCCGGCAACACCCAGGTCTTTGGCCACCTGGGTGAGCGTGGCAATGTTCATTTCCTTCAACTTGGCAATATCGAGGATTTCACTATCCTTGAGTTCCTCGATCTTTTCTTCCTGCACATCGATTTGCTTTTCTTCCTGTTTTTTGGACGGCATTTTACTCTCTCAATTCAGTTTGGTTTAGAACTCTGTTTCAGAATTTCTGCTTCAGGACCGGAACCGGCCCGCTGATCTTAATTTTCCCTGATGGTCCCAGAAATTGAGCTGTGCGGTCCCCTAAGGCAAGCCAGCAGAATTCCGAACGGTACAGTCCCGGCAGTAATTTTGAGATTAATCAATCCGAGTTGGCTTGAATTGATGTTACTTGCTGACGCAGCGAGAAATACTCAATTCCCTTCCCGGGCGAGCCTGCAATTGCAGGGCTGTTTTCGGCGCCTTCCGCGCTGGAATGGCTTTCGATCTCCCACGCCTTCCCGTCGTCCGTCTCCGGCTGACAGCCCCGGCAGGCCGCGCGGCGGGTCCGCCACCCCGGCGGTCACCGGGTGGCATCCCTTCAGTTGGTCAGCGACTCGCGGTCTGTTTCGATGGACGCGTCAAGCCTCCGGGCCTCTTCCGGCTCCGTTGCCAGAGCGGCAATTCCCTCAATCTTCCGTTCCAGCGCAAGGTCCAGCACCTCGTCCATCGTCTCAACAAACCGGAGGGCCAGGTCCTCCTGTACGTTCTCCGGAATTTCTGAAAGGTCCTTTTCGTTGTCGCGTGGCAGCAGCACGGTACGGATGCCGGCGCGATGGGCCGCCAGGATTTTCTCTTTCACACCGCCGATCGGCAGCACCTTGCCCCGCAGGGTGATTTCACCGGTCATGGCGATGTCGCGGTCCACGGGGATCTTGGTGAGCGCGCTCACCATGGCCGTGGCCAGGGTGATGCCCGCCGAGGGCCCGTCTTTGGGGATGGCCCCTTCGGGAATGTGGATGTGAATGTCCACGCGGCGGTAGAAGTCCGCCGGCAGTCCCAGCCGCGCAGCCCTGGAGCGCACGTAACTCAGCGCCGCCTGGGCGGATTCCTGCATCACGTCGCCCAGCTTGCCGGTCAGGGTCTGTTTGCCCTTGCCGGTCATCACCGTGGCCTCGATGCTCAGAATCTGGCCGCCCACCTCGGTCCACGCCAGGCCGGTGGCCAGGCCCACTTCATTCTTCTCTTCGGCCTTGGTGTCGCGGAACTTGATGACCCCCAGGTATTCGCGAAGGTCGTCCTGCCGCACCACCACCTTCAGATCGCGGCCTTCCTCCACCACCTTGCGGGCAACCTTGCGGCTGATGTTGGCGATTTCGCGTTCCAGGTTGCGGACGCCCGCCTCCCGCGTGTAGTTGCGGATGACGCCGACAATGGCGTCGTCTTCAAACTTCAGGTTCTCATCTTTCAGGCCGGTGGCTTCACGCTGCTTTCGAACCAGGAAGCGCTTGGCGATTTCCAGCTTTTCCTGTTCCGTGTAACCGGAAAGGCGCAGGACCTCCATCCTGTCCTGCAGCGGCTGCGGGATGGTGTGGATGACGTTTGCCGTGGTGATAAAGAAAACTTTGGAGAGATCGTATTCAACGTCCAGGTAATGGTCCGAAAACGTGTCGTTCTGCTCCGGATCGAGAACTTCCAGCAGGGCCGCGGAGGGATCGCCGCGAAAGTCCATGCTCATCTTGTCCACTTCGTCCAGCAGGAAGACGGGATTGACCGTCCCGCCCTTCTTCATCATCTGCAGGACCTGTCCGGGCAGGGCGCCGATGTACGTCCTGCGATGGCCGCGGATCTCGGCTTCGTCCCGGACCCCGCCCAGAGACAGCCGCACAAACTTTCTTCCTGTAGCGCGGGCGATGGAACGCCCCAGTGAGGTTTTTCCCACTCCCGGAGGCCCCACAAAGCAGAGGATGGAACCGCGCGGGGTCTTCACCAGTTGCCGCACCGCCAGGAACTCCAGGATGCGGTCCTTGATCTTCTCGAGGCCATAGTGGTCTTCGTTCAGGATCTTTTCGGCGCGCCGGATGTCGCGGATTTCCTTCGACTTCTTCTTCCAGGGCACGGCCAGCAGCCAGTCGAGGTAGTTGCGGGAGACGGTGGACTCGGCGGACATGGGAGGCATCAGCTCCAGGCGCTTGATTTCGCTCATGGCCTTTTCGTAGGCGTCCTTGGTCATGCCCGCGTCTTCAATCTTCTTTTTGAGTTCGTCGATCTCGCTCTTTTCGTTGCGGCCCAGCTCTTTCTGGATGGCCTTGATCTTTTCGTTCAGGTAGTACTCGCGCTGGGCGCGTTCCATCTGGCGCTTCACCCGACCCTGGATGGAGCGGTCGACGTTCAGCTTCTCGATTTCGATGTCCAGAATGTCCGCCAGGCGCGTCAGCCGCTCCACCGGATCAAACAGCTCCAGCAGTTCCTGCTTTTCCTCGATGCTGATGCTGAGGTTGGCGGCCACCGTGTCGGTAAACTTGCCGATCTCTTCCACCTTGGCGGCGGCGATCATGGTTTCGTAATTCAGGCTTTGTGAAAGCTTCACGTACTGCTCGAAAAGGGAAATCACCCGCTGCACAAGCTGTTCAAGGCTGGGGGTGCTCACAATCCGGAAGGACGCTGTCTTGACGCTGGCGCGGAAGTAGCCTTCCTCGCTGGTCACCTTCTGGATCTTTCCGCGCTCGTTGCCTTCCACCAGCACCTTGATGTTGCCGTCGGGCAGCTTCAGGCTCTGGATGATGTTGGCGATGGTCCCCACCTGGAAAATGTCATTGGGCTTGGGGTCGTCCACCGAGGCGTCGTGCTGGGTGGCCAGAAAGATCTTCTTGTCACCGGCCAGCGCCTCTTCCAGCGCCCGGATGGAACTCTCCCGCCCCACCACGAACGGTGTCATCATGTAGGGAAAGATGACCACGTCACGAATGGGCATCATGGGGAGTGTGCGTGTGTCACCTTTTTCCCGGCCTGAAAACATATTGGAATCCATTAACTTGCCTTTTCGAATAGAGATGGGTCAAAAAGAATCTCGTGCTTCAGGACCATTTCCTCCGTCACCACAAACTCCCGGAGGGTGCGCTGGCTGGGTAAATGATACATCAAGTCCAGCATCAGGTCTTCAAGGATCATGCGAAGACCCCGTGCCCCCAGCTTGCGTTGCAGGGCCTGGGCGGCAATCGCCCTCAACGCACCTTCGGTAAACTTTAGCTTGACGTTCTCATATTCAAACAGCCGCTGGTACTGGCGAGCAAGCGCATTCTTCGGCTCGGTCAGGATCTCAACCAGCGCTTTCTCGTCGAGGTCGCTTAGCACGCTGACCACCGGAAGCCGTCCCACAAATTCTGGAATCATGCCGAAATGAATCAGATCCATCGGCTGCACCTGCTCAAGCAACTCGATGTCGCGGCGTCCGGGCAGCACGTCCGGAACCTCTTCGGGGCTATGGAAACCGAGGGACTTTTTCCCC
>JAJYJL010000164.1 GCA_021789565.1 Acidobacteriota bacterium | reverse complement strand
TGTTTTCAGTGGATTAAGGCAACATTAAAAGTCTGCCCAGACTGCTTTATTCTGCCCTTTTTTACGCCCGCACCGCCATCATGAAGGCTATCATACTAGCCGACATTTGTCAAGCGAAATCGGCTGGGGAAGCGGATGCCCGGCCCCCGGCCCTTGCATTTTCAGATGCGACTTCGGAAAAAACGTAGTATTGTTGCTCGGTCTTGGACGCAGACCACGATACAGACAGGAGATGTTATGGATATCAAGAGGAGGGAATTTATCGGCGGCGCGTTAGCCGGGAGCGCACTCGGGCTTCCCCTGGCCAGCAGTGCGCAGAACCATCCGGCGGCAGGCGATGCAAAAGAGTATCTCTCCCGCTCGAACGAGGAAGTCGTCATTGAGAGAGCGGCATCCGGGAAACCTCACGCTGGAAAGGTCCTGGCAGCCATAGAGCCGCACGTGGATGATGTACCGATTTTTGCCGGGGGCACGGTGGCCAAGCTGATCCACGAAGGCTACACGGGCTACCTGATTCGCACGACCAATGACGAAATGGCCGGCGCCGGCACCACCGGCGAGGCGGTGCTGCACAACGAGGCGGACACGGAGGCCGTGGCCAAAGCTCTGGGCCTGAAAAAGGTTTTCAATCTTGAATATCGAAATCACCGGCTGGACAGCGAGCCGTTGCAGGATTTTCGCGGCCGTCTGATTTTGCTGTTTCGCCTGCTCAAAGTGGATACGGTGATCTGCTACGACCCCTGGGGCATATACGAAGAAAATCCTGACCATTACGTTACGGCGAAAATGGTGGAGGCGGCCTGCTGGATGGCCGGAATGAACAAGGACTATCCCGAACAACTGGCAGCAGGACTTGAGCCGCATGGGGTGAAGGAGAAGTATTACTTTGCGCGCGGCCCCCAACTGGTGAACCGCGTCGTGGACATCAGCGAGCACATTGACCAGAAAGTTGACTCCAATGTGGTGATCGTGACCCAGGGGCCGGGAGGAAACTCCGGCGCCCGTTTGCGGCAGGAACTGGCTGCGAAGGGACAGCGGCTGCCCATCCTCGGCGACAACGATGACACGGCCAACCGGCAATACTTCAAGCATATTGTGCTGGACTATGATTCCGAAGCCCTCAGGGGCGTACCTTCGGACCGGGAGCTGGGCCGGAAGTATGGCCTGGAGTGGGCGGAAGCCTACCACTACATCAAAACGCCGGAATCCAAACTGGACGAATACATCGCGCAACACCAGAAGCCACTCTAGCGGGAGGAATCGGCCCTCGGGATATCCGGCCCTTTTGGAAGTTCCCGCCCGTCTGTAGCGCTCAGTTTGGTTCCTGTTTTGCGGCACGGCCATCCTGGCCGTGTCTTGTGACCGCAGCACGGGCGAGGACGCCCGTGCCACAAATTCAAACTGGGTCACCACCGAAATTTACTCTTGACAGACAAGGTAATGTATGATAGATATATATAGAAAAAGGAGAAACGGCCCCGCAGCCGTGCCGTGGGTTTTAGGTTAACAAATATTTCTTGACAACGAATCTGTGCTATGTTTAGTTGCATCCTATGAGTGTGGGAACTAAAAACCGCGAGCGGACTGGGGTGGTTAGAAAGAGGATGAATAAAGCCGTGTCACCTAAAAAACAGCAGAAAACGCGAAAAAGGTCAGAAATCGAGCGGGAATATCAACGTGTTTTTTTCGCCTACCCGCTGCCAAATCAAGGCATCTATACCGAAGACGATAGCCTGGAGCAGCCTTCTGCCCTCAAATATGTGCCCTCAACTACTACCCCTAGCGCCGAGGCGTAATGCCAAATTGGCATGATGTTTTCATTGAAATTCAGACTGCACAAGCCCAAGCTCTAAACGCCCAGAATGTAATACGACACAAATACCTTCAGGCCCTTCACAAAAACACTGGAAGAAATACCATCGCGTACTATTCGGGATGGCTCTCCAAGGGAAGCATCCAACTCTCTGAAATAAATGACGAAGACAAGAATGGGTTCATGACAACAATCCATAAGTTGGATAGAACACTCGGCTTGGACTTGATTTTGCATACCCCTGGGGGGGGGGAATAGCTGCGACTCAATCCATCGTGAACTACTTGCACAAAATGTTCGGCAGAAACATACGCGCCATTGTGCCTCAGATTGCCATGTCAGCCGGAACTATTATGGCCTGCTGCTGCAAAGAAATTTGGATGGGAAAACAATCAAATCTTGGCCCGATAGACCCCCAGTTGAGAGGAATTCCTGCCCACGGGGTGGTCCAGGAATTCAAACGAGCACTTAGAGAAGTGAAGAGCGATGCGAGCAGGATAGTCATATGGCAGCAGATCATTGGACAATATCGTCCCACCTTCCTCGGCCAGTGTGAGAATGCCATAAAGTGGTCAAACGACTTCGTTGAACAGCAACTCATCGTCGGGATGTTTGACGGATTGCCGGATCGAAAAAGGAGGGCCAAGAAAGTTGTAAAGGCCCTCTCTAACTATCCAAGAAACAAGACCCATGACAGGCATTTTGATGCTGATGACTGCGATCAACACGGCCTTATCATAAAGCGCTTGGAGGTAGAGCCAGAGTTGCAAGATTTAGTCCTAACCGTCCATCACTGTTACATGAACATGATGATGAACACGCCTGCCTATAAGATCATTGAGAACCATAACGGGGTGGCACTAGTTAAAAATGTAACAGCCCCGCCTGTTCCTCTTCCCGGCCAAAAGGCCGAGCAGCCCACCTAGCCATGGCTGCCTTCTTGGCAATGCGCTTGCGCTTCGCAGGCGATAGTTTTTGGGCTCCTGCACGCCCACCTTGCCGGCCGCCCTTACGCCCTATTTCCGCAAGGTAAGCAGAGACTTCCAACTTTTCCGGCTCTTGCTCGGTGGCTTCCTCGCCTGTCAGCAATCTGGCTATCTTGTTGGCCCTTTCGTTCGTATCAATCGGAAGCTTCTTGGGCTTGATCATGCCCCAATTATCGCACGAACGACCGCAAGCGCAAGACGCGGATGACTTCAAATTGGGTCAATACCCGCCGGCCGGGCAAATTGACAGCGTCAAGCGTATTGCCTTAGACTGCCCGGTGTTCCGGGAGGACAGGCGGGAAATGAAAAGCTTCCTGCGGGGAAAGTCATCAGGCGGCCGGGAAAACTTCCGGAGTGGAGCGAGTTCTCTGCCCTTTACAGGGCGGCCAGAAAGCGGGAAATATGAATGAATCGCCATTCTGCGCCGGCTTGATTGATACTGCGAAGCGGTCTCCAGCGGCAGTGGGAAGATCAGAGTTTAGGCCGGCGAAACGCAGAGCGCTGTGGGTCCTCAAACATTTCGGCGGTTTCCTGTGCGCGGCCCTTTTTCTTCCAGCCTTATGCCTGGGTCAGCAGCCCCAAGCCGGTAATGGCCGGGGCGCCGGACCCGCTCTCGAACACGCAAAGCAGTCTTTTGCGACGCACTGCGCTCCCTGCCACGGTCTCGACGCCCGTGGAGGAGAACACGCGCCTGCGATTGTGGGCACTCCGGCCGCGGCGCAGCGCACGGACCAGGCACTGGCCGGGATCATCCAACATGGCATACCCGACAAGGGCATGCCGTCATTCCACTTTCTGACCCAACCGCAGATTGAGGAGATCATCAGCTATATTCGATCGCTGCGTGGCAGCAACGGCGGCGCGGCAAACGTGAAAGGCGATCCTGCGGCGGGGGCAAAGCTGTTTTTTGGAGAGGCCCGATGCTCTGAATGCCATATGATGCAGGGCAAAGGCGGTTTTATCGCCCCTGACCTCACTGATTTCGGCCAGACCCATTCAGAACGCGTGATCCTCGAGACGGTCCTTCAGCCCAATAAAGATCTCCTGCCGCGTTGGGAACTGGTGAGGGTGGTCACGCATTCGGGGCAGCACTTCTCCGGGTTTGTCCGCAATGAAGACAACTTCTCGATCGCCTTGCTCAGTGAAGACGGCACGTTTCATCTGCTGATGAAGTCTGATGTCGCTCATGTGACGCGCGAGTCCCGATCGATCATGCCGGATGATTACGGCAGCAAACTGAGCTCGCAACAACTGGATGATCTTGCCAGTTTTCTGATTCTTGGTTTAAACCATAAAGCCCCGGTGGCAAAGAACGCTGGTTCGCCACGTTCCCAATAAAGGTTCAGGGAGGTTCGAGTGCGGAGTAGGCTGGTGCAGATGAGAGAAGATACATGTTTCATGAAGTCCATCATCGTCGGATTTGTTTTGCTTTTTACCGTGCCGGTGGCGCTGAAGGCGCAGCAGGTCCCCCGCAAGTTTGAGCTCCGTGCAAATTCGCCAAAGTTCTGGAAGCTGATCGGAAAGCACGCAAAGCTGACACGCATGGCGACGGGGTTCGGTTTTACGGAAGGCCCTGTTTGGGACCCGCATGGGTTTCTCTATGTCAGCGACGAAATTCTCAACAAGATTTTCCGTGTTTATCCCGACGGGCACAAGGAAACTCTGATTTCTCTGGGCAATCCTGACGGGAACACCTTCGACCGCGAATTTCACCTGATCGACTGCGCGAGCGTTCTGAGGGCTGTTATTCAGGTGGACCCGGACGGCCATTACAAGGTGCTTGCAGACAACTATGAGGGAAAGAAGCTCAACACCCCGAACGACATCGTGATTGGCCCTGACGGCGCCCTCTACTTTACCAATCCCACTCTCGACCTGACCAAGGACCAGAAACAGGAAATTCCGTATCAGGGTGTTTATCGGCTTGACGCGCAAGGCGGCATGCAACTCCTCGTGAAAGATATGGCCCAGCCGAACGGGCTGGCGTTTTCACCGGACGGCAAGAAGCTTTACATTGATGACAGTGAGCGGAAAGACATCCGAGTGTACGATTTTCTGCCCGGCGGCAAAGTAGCCAACGGCCGCGAATTCGGAAGCGAAGTGGGTGGCCCGCACGAGGGCGTTCCGGACGGCATGAAGGTTGACCGCAAGGGAAATCTGTATGTCGTGGGACCTTTGGGAATCTGGGTGTGGGATGCGGCGGGAAATCATCTGGGCACGATTGTTGTTCCCGAGCAGCCGGCCAATCTGGCCTGGGGCGATTCTGACTACCGCACGCTCTACATCACGGCGACAAAATCGGTTTACAGGATCCGCACGCGCGCTCGCGGGTTCATTCCTTACCTTGCAAAGCCCGGCAAACATTAGGGTGGCGTCCCAACTAAATATTTGCCATGCGACCGTCATTCCGATCCCGCAATGCGGGAGAGGAATCTGCTTTTGGCGCGAAGACCGAAAAATAAAGCAGATGCTTCTCCTGCGCTGCGGGACCAGCATGGCGGTTGTTTTTTCAACAACCTGCTATGCGCCCGCCTCACCGTTTACGGTTGAGTCGAGGCTGCCAGACGGCGCAATCTTCCGGTCGGGGTCCACGATTAGCCATGCCACAGATCCGACCGCGCAAAGCGCTGCGGCAGTCAGGAAGGATGCGCTCCACCCGAAGTGGTCAGCGATAGCCGGGGTGAGAGTTGCGGTCAGCGCTCCGCCGATCTGGCCGCCGGTGTTCATGGCGCCTGAGACGGTCCCCGCCCATGGCCCGGCAACATCGGCGCTGACCGACCAGAAGGAACTCTGGCTAAGATAGAGCGCGCCCGCCCCGCCCGCCAGAACGAAGCTGGCCACCTCGGGGCTTGCGGCGCCGGCGCCGATTACGATGAAGACGGCTGCGAGGCCAATACCCACCACGGCGATACCACAACGACCCCAGCGCTTGCCGTAGCGCTTGGTGACCAGGTCGCAGACGACGCCGCCCAGGGGCGAACAAACGGCCATGGCGATAAAAGGCAACATGGTATAGCTGGCCCCCGATCTCAGGTCGAGGCCTCGCACGGTGGTGAGATAGATGAAGAACCAGGTGAAGAAGATGTAGGCGACGTATCCGTAGCAGAAATAACTGAAGGTGATGGCAAGGATTTCTTTGCTGCGGGCAATCTTGAGCCAGGGAGTTGACTCGACGTGCTGTCCATGTTTGACGTCCACCCCGGCACGAATATATTCGAGTTCTGATTTCGAGACCCGCGGGTGGCGCTCGGGTGAATCACGGGCGATCAGGAACCACACGGCGCCGGCTGCGATGCCCAGCAGGGCGCTGCCCCAGAAGCTCCAGCGCCAGCCGAAATGGCTGAGGATGTAGGTGATGAACGGCGGAGTGATGCCCGCCCCGACGCCCACGCCGGCAAAGATGAGCCCGTTGGCAATGCCACGTTCCTGGGTGGGCACCCAGTTGGCCACCACGTTGTTGGAAGCAGGATAGACCACTGCTTCGCCCGCCCCCAGCATGAACCGCACAGCGAGGAAGACGAACAAGGCGGAGGCGATGCCCGTCGGTATCATGGCCGTCAGGGAGGTGAACACGCCCCACCAGATCACTCCGGCCGTGAGCACCCAGCGGGGTCCCATGTGGTCGGCCAGGCTGCCCCCGGGAGTCTGAAACAGCGCATAGCCCACCACAAACGCGCTGAAAATCCAGCCCAGCTCCACGTTGCTGAAATGATACTGCTCCATGATGGTGTGGCCGGCAATGGAGATATTGACCCGGTCGAGGTAGGCAATGGCACTGACGATAAACATCCAGATCACCAGCAGCCAGCGCACGTGGGAAGTGTGTTTTTCAGCCATGGCACGATCTCCGTCTGGAGTTATCTGAATTTTCTTTTCTGCAAGGCATCCTGTTCGGCTGACGACACAGAAATAAGTGAAGTAGACGGTACCATATCAATTTGTGGATTCACACAAAATAATTGCACCAAGAAGGGTCCTTGCGTATATAGTGGGGGGCGGTTGGAGTCGTCTGATCGGTCCCAAATTTTCCGGTGTGATTCATGAATTGAAAGCGCAAAAGTCCGCTGCCTGCGAACTGCGCTCGCAACCTCTGTCACGCCGGCCCAAGGAGAGAAAACCAGCGATGAAGAAAGCGATAAATGTCCTAGCGATTGCTTCGGTGGCAGCACTGATGGTCGGATGTTCGGCGCCAGCGCCCCAGTCTCAGTCTCAGCCCCAGCAGCCTGCGGAACAGGTGCGGGCCATCAACCCGCCGGGAACTCCGGAAGGGTTGCCCTTCAGCAATGGGATCCTAGTGGGTAACACTCTTTATGTGGCCGGCACCCAGGGAACCGACGCCAGCGGAAAACTCGAGCCCGACATTGAAAGCCAGACCCGTGCCGCGTTGGGGTTGATCCAGAAGATTGTTGAGGGCGGAGGGATGACCATGGGCAACGTGGTGGCCGTAAACGTCTATCTTTCGGACATTAATGATTTCGGGAAAATGAACGGCGTTTACAAGACGTTTTTCCCCGATCCCAAACCCACACGAACAACCGTGCAGGTGGCGAAACTGGTGAACGGCGCGAAAATTGAAATCTCCGCCATTGCCGTCAAGCCGCGCTAGTGTCGTGTCCCAAGTAACTGCTTAGAACTCGACCGTCATTCCGAGGGCCGACGCCTGCTGTCGGCCTGAGGAATCTGCTTTTATCGCGAGCGACAAACAGATTTCTCGCTTCGCTCGGAATGGCGGCTTCTCTGCGCGCTTACTGTTTGTTTCCGGCAGGTTCGATCAAATCCCGAAGGGGAAGGGAGAGCACCAGACCATGACTCAACGCATGCATAAAATGATTCTGTTCATCATCGCAATTGTTCTAGGCTCAACGTTTGCCATTCCCGCCTATGGCCAGCTTGGGATGTTTTCAAAGCAGCAGCTCATTGAGTTCACTCCGGATTGGCACGGGGCGCGCTTCGACGACGGGCGTCCGGACGTACCCGATTCTATGCTCGATCGCCTGAAGGACGTGACGGCGGAACAAGCCTGGGAAGTGCTGCAGCGGGCGGGCTATCACAATCAGTTTGAGCCCGGGTGGACGGTGATCAACCCGCAGAAGCAGAGGCTGGTGGGGCGCGTGGTGACGGCAGTCTTCATGCCCTATCGGCCGGACCTGGATTCGGTGATCAGGGCCAATGCAAAAAAGGAAGGGGAAAAGGTTAACGGCGAGAACTCCTGGATCATCGACCGGCTGCAGCCGGGGGATGTGATGGTGGTGGACCTGTTCGGGAAGATCAAGGACGGAACGATCATCGGCGGGAATCTGGCCACTTCGGTGTTTACCAAGAGCCATAACGGAATCATCGTGAATGGGTCGATCCGCGATACGGCTGAAATTGAGGGGATGAAAGGGTTCGAGGTTTTTTGCCGGGGGACGGACCCGTCGGCGTTAAGGAACGTGACGCTGATGGGGATCAACGTGCCGATCCAGATGGGGCAGGCCACGGTGATGCCGGGTGACATTGCGGTGAGCGATCCCGAAGGGATTACTTTTATCCCGCCGCAACTGGCGGGACAAGTGGCGGACCATGCAGAAATGGACCACCTGGTTGATGAGTGGGGATTTATGATGCTGCGGGAAAAGAAATACAGTCCGGGGCAAATCGACGGCCAGTGGACGCGGCAGATGACCGAAGAGTTCAATGCCTGGGCGGCGAAACAGGGATCAAAGCTGCGGAGGAAACTTCCCAAATAGAGGATACTCTTCCAAATTCCCGCGGACGCAAGCGGACCTCCGCATGAACCGAAAGACTGTTTGATTCGTGACCATAACCCATATTTCAGGGTGGCCCGGACGCGCGGTATACCCTGCCCAAAGCTTCCATCACTGTGCTCCGCGGCAAGCTGGAGGCTGGGAAGCCACATCGATCGTGAAGCAGTTGAAGTAGGCGGCACAAGGCCATAATTTTAATTACGGCAGGCCCAGCTCTTTCTTCACGTCCTCGTAAAACTTTTCCTTGTCGCTGGCGGGTTCCTTCTTGAGCCTGGCGAAGATGGCAGCCGCGCGGGCGGACTTGTCTTTTTCTCCCAGCCTGCTGTAAGCCTGCATGAGCTGGTAATAAGCTTCGGCCAAGTTCGGATCAAGGCTGATCGCCTTTTCGGTTTCCCGTGCAGACTGGTCGGGGTGATTGCTCCGCAGCAAAACCTTCCCAAGCTGGTAATGCAGGGGCGCATATTTCGGGTCGGCGCGGATGGCCTGCCTGTCAACCTCTTCGGCATCAGACAGCCTGTTTTGCCGCATCAGGATCTCGCCCAGATAGTACTGGAAGTGCGCGTTGCCCGGGTTGAGAGCAACCGCCTTGCGGAGATAGTTTTCCCCTTCCTGTTCATTCCCTTCGCTGGCCAGGCTGACCGCGTAGAGAAAAAGCGCCCGGGCTGAATCCGGCTGCAGCTCCAGCGACCTGCCGAGGTATTTCTGCGCTTCAGCGTACCGCTTTTCGCAATAAAGGCTCACGCCGGCGCTGTAGTAGGGGTCAGCCCACTTGGGCGCCAGCTTGATTGCGTTTTGCAGCAGCAAGAGCGCATCCTGGTGCCGGCCGAGGTGCTGTTCGATTCGAGCGGCAAGCAGCAGATAGCCGGGCTGGCTGGAATCCATGTGGACCGCAGTGGTTGCATTTTTTGCGGCAAGCTCATAGCGTCGTAGCAGATAGTTCGCACCGGCCAGGAGGTAATAATCTTCAGCCGTCTGTGGCTCTTTGACGAGGTCGAGCGCCTTGCCAGGCTGGTTGGATTCCAGGTAGGCAGTCGCAAGCCGCCGCCTGACCTCGACCGAATCCGGCCGGAGATCGTGCGCCCTTGAAAGATATGCGATTGCCTCGCCGGACTGGTGACGTTCGAGGAAAAGCTGGCCGACCGCCGCCTGCCACTTGAAGTTCGAGTCCAGAGACTTTGCGGCCTTCCTGGCCTCCCCCCTGGCCTCATCAAGCCTCTTCGCAGCCAGCTCGGCCCGGATCAGATTGTATGCGACCTCGGGCCGGCTCTCACCGGGAGCCTGGGCCCTGCGCAAGTGTTCAATGGCCTCTGTCGCGTGGCCTTGGTCGAGGAGCAGCACTCCAAGGTTGTAATTGGCATCGAAGTCGGCTGGGCGGAGCGATACAGCCGTCCTGAGCTCCGGGAGCCCCTGTTGGATGTCGTGTTTCTGCAGGAAAGCTATGGCCAACCCGTAGTGAGAGCTGAAAGATTTAGGCTGCAGTTTCACGGCCTGTTTGAAAGCGGAGATCGCACCTTCGATGTTTCCAGTCTGGAGGTCGAGCTGTCCCAGCACGTCGTAGGCCCCGCCGTAAGCCGGATCGATCCGGATGGCCCTGCTTAGTTCACTCCTGGCTCGGCCTA
>JAJYJL010000163.1 GCA_021789565.1 Acidobacteriota bacterium | reverse complement strand
CGTGACGGACCTGTCCACATCGTTTGCCGGCCTTGGGCTGAGCAACCCGGTGATCGTGGCCTCAGGCGAGTTCACGATGACGGAGGAGGGCATCCGTGCCTGCGTCGACGCGGGCGCGGGCGCCGTCGTCGCCAAGTCGATCAACGAAACGTCATCTTCCAACGTGTTGGCCACATACAGCACTTTACCGGCGCGGTCGGTGGTAATTTCCACTGGCCCCGCTCCAGTCTGGAGTGTCCGGCGTGTCCGCAAGCTCTCCGCATCGATTTCGGTGACGGTGCCGTCCCATTCATTCGAGACATACAGCTTCTTGCCGTCGGGCGAAATCGCAATGCCACGCGGCGTATGGCCCACCCGGACCTGCCGCGCGACCCGCCGAGTGCGCGTGTCCACCGCCAGTACGCGGTCTCCGTCCTCGCAGACCACATACAGCCAGCGGCCATCCGAGGAGAGCTGCAGGGCCACCGGACTCAAATACTGCGGAACGGAATTGCCCGCCGCCCGCTCCGGCCCGCTGGAAGAGGCCACGACAGGAGTGCGCCGCCAACTGGAGACCAGGAGGAGCATCAGAGCAAACCCAGCAACACCGGTGAGCAGCCTGCGCCAACCCGCCACCATGCGTTTCCGTCCTTCGGGATGCGTCCTCATCGGGCTTTCCCTGCCGCCTGCGCGGGAGTGGCGGGTGCAGGCTCCGTCACGGTCAGAATTTGGTCGGCCTGAACGTGTTGGAGCGTCTGCACCGTCCCGCTGGGCCAATGGAGGATGAGGGTGTCCACTTCCGTGTGCTGCCCCAACCCAAAATGCGGTCGTGGATCGTTCTGCGAAAGGTAGCCGCTCTCCGAGGTCGTTTGTAGATACTGGTGCTGTGTTCCGGTTACAGCCTCCAGGCTGGTACCGTAGCCATCGCGATTGCTGCGCGTTCCCACCAACTTGACGGTCAGCCAATGGTTACGCTTTCCCGGCGGAGGGTCGTTATGCAGCAGGACGCCCTCGCCATTCAACGTCGTAATAAAAGCGTCGATGTACCCATCGTTGTCATAGTCCGCGAAGCACGCTCCACGACCGACGGTTTGCTCCTTAAAGAATCCCCCGGCCTGGCTGGAAATGTCCGCGAAGGTCCCATTGCCGTTATTGCGCAGCAAAACGGCTTCCATGGGGACCAGCCAGGTCAGCCCGCCATTCACGATGAAAAGGTCTTTCCAGCCGTCATTATCGAAATCGAAAAATCCATCTCCCCATCCAGCGTACTGGCCGGAGACCGCGCCCACCCCGCTCCGGTCTGTCACGTCCTGGAATGGGCCGCCAGCCTTGCCGGGATTGTGGTAGAGCCTGTGGTAGCGCGCATCGGAAACAAACAGATCTTGCCAACCATCGTTGTCATAGTCCGCGAAGATCGGTCCCATGGCCGTGGCCGCCTCGCCATTCTGCCCGTAATCCACGTTCAGGTCGGAGGCGACATTCGTAAACGTCCCGTTGCGGTTGTTGTGGTAGAGAAAGCTCTTCATGGTATCGTTGGCAACGTAAATGTCCGGCCAGCCGTCGTTGTCGTAGTCACCGACGGTAATCCCCATTGCCCGGCCGGCCTGGCGGGCAATCCCGGATTCCTTTGAAACGTCTTTGAAGGTCCCATCTCCGTTGTTGTGGAAAAGGCGGTTGAACTCTGGATCGTAGTCCAGGGGGCCCGGGTAGTGGTCGCCGGGATAATACTGCCGGTAGCTGTTAACAAATCTCAGGTAGTTTCCGACAAATAGATCAAGCCGCCCATCGCGGTCGTAATCCAGGAAAGCCGCGCCGACACCGAAAAAGGGATTTTCCACTCCGGCGTCCGCGGTGATATCGGTAAAGGTCCCATCCCCGTTGTTGTGATAAAGGACGGCAACGTTGTATCCGGTCACATAGATGTCCTGGTGGCCATCGTTGTCAAAATCGCCCACCGTCACTCCGGTCCCCATGCCCTTCCCCGGCACGCCGGCCTGCGCGGTGACGTCAGTGAAGGTGCCGTCGCCATTATTGCGATAGAGGTGGTTCGTCGCGTCCGCGCCGTCCGGAGCAGAATGGTTGGTAAGCCCTTCAACGTAACGCCCGCTGACAACATACAGGTCAAGGAGGCCGTCATTGTTGTAGTCGAACCACGCGCAGCCCGATCCGGTTCCTTCAAGGATCGAACTCAATTCTTTTTCGCCAAATGAATGCTTAAAGTCGATGCCGGATTTCGAGGTGACGTCCAGAAATTGCGGGAAGGCGGGTTCGGCGGCAGGCCGCGCGGGAAGGCTCCGTCCCAGGAGCCCACGAGCCGCCCAAAGGGGCCACGCTGCTGCCGCCAAGCTTCCGAATTGTCGTCGAGAAATTTTCATGTGCCCCCTAGTATTTCACCGATTGCGGATTCGAAGGCACGCCCACAGGAATTGGAGCGTCAGAACGTTTCAGCGCCAGCGGCCAGTGGTCTCCCGGTACAAGAGCTTTACTTTCGTGGCAGCCCAGACAAGGGACGTCCTCACCCTTACGCGCCCAGATCCAGCTTTTCTGAGCGAGTATGACTTCTCCCTTGGGTGACAGCAATTCGAACCGGATGGGGCGGTCGGCTGGAACCTTGATGTAAAAAGAGCCGTCACTCTCCACTGGAGCTTCGCCAAGAATTCGTTCGGTGTGGTGGTCCGGCTGCAGCGCGATCACTCGAACCCTCGCATTACGACCCGTGAGACGGCCGTGGGGCGCGTCGGCCGACAAATAAGAGTTCAGGCAGACGATACGTCCGAAGTCCCGGTCCGGATGGAGGATGCTCCAGTAATAGAGCGGAGCCGCGCGCGACTCCAGGGGCACGGCCTCCACGCCGGATAATTTGGCGTCACGGTAAATCGCCTTCTCGATGCTCAGGTTTGCAAGGTTGAACACATAGAGGCCGAATTTCCATGCAGTGCCGGCATCCGCTTTCGCCACCACCAGGCGGTCTCCATCAAGAGAGTGGGCTGACCAGTAGACAGCGCCGTGTGGCGTGAGCACAGAATTGTGCAAAGCGCCAAGTCGAATCCATGCAAGTTCCCCGCCAGTCGCACGTCCGGCCGACTTCCGTCTCTTCACAAACACTACGGTGCCGTCATCCAATTCCGCAGCTCCGGTCCGAACGACATTGGACGCGCTGTTCCAACGGAACGGATTAAGCCCGGAGCCGTCAGGACATAGGGTGTAAAACATGCGGGATTCACTGCCCTGCCCGCCAGCAACCAGTGATTTCTTTGCCGAGACAAGAATGCGCCCGCTGCGCAGAACGGTTTCAACCCGGAAATTGCCCGGGCCAAAAGTGATGGGGTGAGAGCCGGAGCCGTCCTGCTGAGAAACGTAGATCGACGAGGTTTGCTGAGGCCCCTTGCCTGAAACCATCGTAAACACAATGTGCTTTCGCGGAAGGTAGGCGGGCTTGACACAGTCCGCGGGGCAACGCGTCAGCTGACGCTGCCCTGAGCCGTCAGGGTTCATTTCCCAGATTTGCCAATGGGACCGCCGGGTCTTTTGTCCGGCGAAAAGAATTCTTGCAGCATCGAAGGATACTCGCGGGTCAGCCGCGGCAAAAAATTCCGGAGTCAGGTTCGTGACAGAAGGAGATGCGGTCCCCGGCACAAGACGCGCCAGATGGCTTCCCTGCGGGAAACGGTCCGGCAATCCACCTGATGCAACGGTGGGGGTTTCGACAAAAATGATAACTGGAATAGGCTGTGCGCCGGCGGGTTCAGGCCCAGCCAGAGAGATTCTCAGCGTGCAGGGCGAAAGCCCAAGGCAAAGGAAAAGAATGGTGACCCAGATCGTTCGGAACCTTTTCATCGAATTTAAAGTTGTTCGAGTATGACTGCAGCCGCGTCCAGGACCAACTTACAAGCATTTGAAACGACAGGCAGAAAACCGCGATGAGATGCTTTTCCTGTAGCCCAAGATTGCCGACGAAAAAGTTATCATTAGGCAACAGAAGGGCCTCGTCGATGACGCTCATCAGGTTTGAGCTTGACGGCGGTCAATCTCCGGCCCGGTAGTTGTTTTATATGGAAGGCCTAGTGGGTTTATTTAGGGTGGCTTGCAATGGTTGGAACCTATTTAACGCTTTGCCGTTCCCTCGAGTGCGTGCAGGTCGTGGATGACCAGCCGGCGGCCTCGCTTTTCGATCACGCCTTCTTGCCGCAACGCATTCCACGTCCGGCTGACCGTTTCGGGAGAAAGTTCCAGAATTTCAGCGATTTCCTGGCTGGAAACGGGCAGCGTCAGCGAAGAGGAGTTTGCCCGGCGGTCTTCATCAATCGAAATCAGCGACAGCACAAAAGTAGCGACGCGCATTCGGGCATCCTTGAAGCTCATGTTCGTCATCTGCGTCCGGACTTCGGCAATCTCGCGCATAAGCAAGCGGATCATGTCAAGCGAGATGTCCGGGTTGGAGCGCAGGAAAGTAAAGAATTGTTCGCGCGGGACCGAGCAGATCTCCGAGTCTTCGAGAACAACCGCCGTCAACGGATAGTTTTCTTCATCCAAGGCTTCCAGGCCGAAAAAATCCCCTGGAAAAAGAATGCGAGTGATGCGTTCCTTACCGTTTTCAAGTGATTTGACCAACTTGACCAGGCCCACATTCAAGGCAAAAATGTGGTGGGCGGCGCCACCTTCAAAAAACAAAATCTGGTTTCTGCGATAGCGCGCGGGGCAGAAAATACAGGAAAAGTTCTTGGCCTGTTCGTCCGAGAAGCTGCGGAAAAGGGTACTGGAGAGGACACGGCAATCGGGACAACTTGTTTTCAAGCGTTTCTCCCGGCTCCGTTTGGGGTGGCGCTGCTCATTCACGGGCAAAAACCGTGTCGCAAGCAAATTCCCTGCCGAAGAAAATCTCCAGAGCGTGCTTGTCTTCGCTCACACGGCAGGTTCACACACTCATCTTCCGGTATTTTATCAGAAATCAGGCTAACAGTTGGGCCGTCGCAAGCGCTTTCGGGGTGTGCCACTGCCCCGCAACTCAAAATCTTGCAGCGGTCTGACCTGTCCACAGCTTGACTTGGTTCGAAGCGGCAGGTTATCGTAAATGTTTGGATTTTGGATTACGAACTTAACAGGGAGTCAGAGCTTTGAAGAGGACTTACCAACCCAATCGGCGTCGGCGTGCCAAGACACACGGATTCCGCGTTCGCATGCGAACTCCTGGGGGGCGCCAGACGTTAAAGCGGCGCCGCCAGAAGGGTCGCCATCGCCTGACTCCGTGAATCCCGATTCGGCTGCTTTCCCCAAGCAATACCGGCTGCTCCGTCGATTGGAATTTGAACGGGTGTACAAGCAGGGGCAGCGCCGAAGTGCATCATTATGCACCGTCTTTTATCGACCGAACGGTCTGGCGGAAACGCGCCTGGGCATCACTGTGCCAAAGCGGCTGGGCACGGCTGTGGTGCGGAATCGCATCAAGCGGCGGATCAGAGAGATTTTCCGGCTTCACAGGCAGGAATTGCCGGGCGGTTGGGACCTTGTGCTGAACCCTCGCCCTGGGGTGGCCAAAGTCCCCTATCGAGCGCTGGAGAGGGAACTCTTGCGCCTTTTTCCCGGCAAGCCGCCGGGCGAATCCTCCGCAGAGCGGCGTCCGGAGTAAGTTTACTGCTGCTGGGGCTGATTCGCTTCTATCAGATTTGTCTTTCACCTATCATTCCTTCGTCGTGCCGCTATTACCCGTCATGTTCGGCTTACGCGTATGAAGCGGTGGAAAAGTGGGGCGCATGGGAAGGAACACGGCTGGCTGTTCGCCGGCTGTTGCGATGCCAGCCCTGGGGCGGCCATGGCTACGATCCGGTTCCGTGAAAGTCCGGCGGGAACCGGACAAGAGGGTTAAGCAGGAAGCCTTTTACACATGGATAACGAAAAAAGGGTCATTATAGCGTTCGCCCTGTCATTTATATTGCTTCTGATATGGCGGGTCACGTTCGTCAAGACACCGCCTCCATCCCCGAAGCCGTCTGGCGAACAAGCCACCACCCAGCAGGCAACTGGCGCGCAGGGATCAGCGAAGGTGGAAGCGCCTAAGGCTCCTGCTCCCCCTCAGATTCCAGCTGTGGAAGGCCAGCAAGCCCAGGACATCACTGTCGAAAACGATTTTTACCGGATTACCTTTTCCACGCAGGGCGGCGTCGTCAAGAACTGGATACTCAGAAAATACAAAGATGGCAATGGGAAACTACTCGACGTCGTGGATCCCGCCGCCTGCAAACAGCTTGGCTACCCAATGAGTGTCCGGACAACAGACAGTTCGCTGAGCCAGAAGGTGAACCAGGCGCTCTACGTGGTGCAGCCGTCAGGAACTACTCTGCAGGCTCCCGCAACGCTGGAATTCACTTACAGCGATGGGCACGTTCAGGTCCAGAAGAAGTTTACTTTTGGCTCGGATTACATGGTGCAGGCGAGCATTAGCGTGGCACAGGACCAGCGTTACGTCCCGATTCGGGTGGCATGGGTCGGCGGTTTCGGTGACCATTCGCTCTCCGAAGATGTGGAGATGTCACAAACCAAAGTGGCCTATGAGCTGAACGGCAAACTGGAAACTACCGACCAGCACAAGATCAAAGGAGAAATAACCAAGTCCGGCCCTCTTGACTTTGCAGGGCTTGAAGACCGTTACTTTGCCGGAATTTTCTTTCCGGGAGCGGAAGGCCAGAGCTTTTACGCAGGGCAGCGATCGTGGACCCCCCAAGACTTGAAAGAGAAAGAACCGCCCCAAGCGGTTTATGCGGAACTGGGAAGTTCTGCGGCGAAACCTCTCAGCTTTAGACTATTCGTCGCTCCCAAATTGTTGGACGTACTGGAAACAACCCATCCCTCACTCACCGAACTGGTGGATTTCGGCTGGTTCAGCTTCATCGCCAGGCCGCTGTTTCTTGGGTTGCGCTACATCTACGAACACTGGGTGCACAATTACGGCTGGGCTATCGTAATTCTGACTATCATTCTGAACATGGCTTTGTTCCCGCTGAAGCTTAAAAGCATCCGCTCCGCGCAGGAAATGCAACGGATCGCTCCCTTGGTGAAAGGTATTCAGGACCGCTACAAGCAGTACAAGTTCAACGATCCTCGCAAGGCGCGCATGAACCAGGAAGTGATGAAGCTCTACCAAGAGCATAACATCAATCCACTGGGGGGTTGCCTGCCGATGCTGCCGCAGTTGCCCATCCTTTATGGCTTCTATGAGTCTCTGGAAACGCCTTTTGAGTTTCGCCACGCGCCGTGGATCTGGTGGATTAAGGACTTGTCTATGCCCGACAATTCCCATATCCTAGGTCTGCCAATACCAGTCCTGCCCGTGATCATGATGGCAAGCATGTTTTTTATGCAGAAAATGACGCCGATGGCGGTAACTGACCCAAACCAGAAACGCATGATGATGTTTATGCCTCTGGTGTTCGGTCTGATGTTCTTCCATCTGGCCAGCGGATTGGTGCTTTACTTCCTGGCGGCGAACATGGTTGGTATTGTTCAGCAACTCATCATCAACCGCTTTATCACTCCGAAGCAGCCGCCGCTGGTACCGCAAAAAGCTGTTGAAACAAAGCCATAGAGAGTTGAGATTATGACAACACAACTTTCTCCTGAGCAATCCGAGAGCAACTGCCTGGCCCGGATCGAGTCACTCGTGGGAGAAATCATCCAATACGGTGGTTTCGAACTCAAATCAACGGTTCGAAAGTGTGAGGCCGCTGAACAAGGTTCCGAGAGAGGGGAAGTGGTAGTGGATTTTGAAGGACCCGACTCCGACCTGCTGTTGGAAAAGAATGCAGCCCTACTGGATGCTATCGAATACGTTGTCTTGAAGGCCATCCATGTGGATGACGACCTTTATGGGAGAATCAGCTTCGACTGCAACGACTGGCGGCAGGTGCGGGCTGAGGAACTGAAACTGACAGCGCTGATGGCGGCAAGGCAGTCCATCGAAAGCGGCAGCCCCTTCCACCTGACTCCTATGACCTCACGCGAACGGCGCATTGTTCATCTGGCGCTCAAAGAGGAGACTGCAGTGAGGACGATGAGCGAAGGCTCGGGTCCGTCCCGGAAGGTTGTTATTTACCCCGCCACATCTTCTTCCTGAAACACCCTCAGGTCTTACCATGGCGAAAGAAGATACCATCGTGGCCATCGCTACCCCACCGGGCCGCGGCGGCATTGGAGTAGTGCGCCTTTCAGGCAAGAGTTCTATCGAAATCGCTTCGCGGCTGGTACGCCAGGGTAAGGTGCCCCCTGAAGTGCAGAGGGCAACCTTGGGGAAATTCTTGGACCCCCAAACCGGAAAGGTCTTGGACGAAGTCGTACTTACGTTCTACCGCCAACCGCATTCTTATACGGGCGAGGACGTTGTGGAGGTTTCCTGCCACGGATCACCAGTGGTGCTGAAATATCTGGTGGAGAGCTCTCTTGAACTTGGCGCACGGGCAGCAGAGCCTGGAGAATTTGCCATGCGCGCCTTCCTGAATGGGCGTATCGATCTGACGCAGGCTGAAGCCATCCGCGATCTGATCGAATCGCGAACGCTCTACCAGGCGCGGGTTGCCGCCACACAGCTTGGGGGCTCGTTTTCCGCCCGACTTAAACCGCACAAACAGGCGTTGCTGGACCTGATTGCCCGGCTCGAAGCGGGTATTGATTTCGCTGATGACGACGTTGACGTAATGGACTGGAAAGAGCTGCTGGTTCAGCTCGATGTCATTAGGGCTGACGTCGAAAGAATGGTCGAGGGTTATGCTTACGGTCGGATTGTCCGCGAAGGGCTGAGCCTCTCCGTAGTCGGCCGCCCGAACGTGGGCAAGTCCAGCCTGTTTAACCGGCTACTGAACATGGACCGCGCTATCGTTACCGCCGTTCCCGGCACAACAAGAGACCTGGTGGCCGAGAGTGCTTCGATCGGCGGTATTCCTGTGCATCTGGTGGATACGGCAGGCATCCGGTCAACTGCTGACGCGGTGGAAAAGATCGGCGTGGAACGGACCCATCAGGCCATGGCAGATTCCGATCTTCGCCTGCTGGTGGTGGATACGTCGCAGGACTGGACTGAGGAAGACCGGAAGCTGCTGCACAAGACAAGCGGGATGGGTTCGATGCTGGTAGTAGCAAACAAGGCTGATCTGCCCGAGCGAACCGCCAGGACGACAATCGAGCAGGCAATCCACGCAGGGAACAGCGTCGCGCTCAGGCCAGCAGAGATCATCGTGACCTCCGCCCTGACCGGACAAGGTATCGAGGAACTCCGCGACAAGATTATGCACGCAGCCGGCGCCGGAAATAACCCCGGACCGGAAGGCGAACTGGTAACCAATCTTCGGCACCAGCAACTCTTGAAAGAATCCCTTGAAGCTCTCGAACGCTGCCGGAAGGCCGCTGGGGAGCAGATGCACCACGAAATGCTCCTGCTCGATCTCTACGACGCCCTGCGTCCCCTTGACACTATAACCGGAGCCACCGACATTGAAGACATCCTGGGTACAATCTTCTCCCGTTTTTGTATCGGGAAATAACCCGATACAAAACGATCGGCGAAAGCACTGCCTGCCATCACCCGAGACTGCGGCGCAGACGGGAAACAAGAGGAATGGACTTCAGGTAATCATTGATTTCACGAATGCGGAGTAGTTTTGCCGCCAGCCCAGTGAGAACCAGACCGACAGGCGTGGCCGCAATGAGAACGATGAAAGCCCCTGTTGTGCTTTGCCATTCAAGATGCGGTTCAAGCCACCGCACAACTCCAAAAGCGCCTGCAGCACCAGCAACCGACGCCGCAGCAACTCTTACAAGAAATCCCACCATCTCCAGGGCCGCCTTATTCGCCGTAGAGCGGTAAAGGGAAACAAAGAGGACCACGGCATAAGCGGATATACCGATTGAGCTTGCTAGTGCAAGTCCCTCGAACTGCAGGTGCCTGACAAGCACCCAATAAACAGGCAGGTTCAGGAAGGTTATGGCAGTGCCATACAGGGCCGGCCTTAGGGTGTTGCGCCCGGCATAAAATCCGCGGGCCAGAATGGATTGCGCTCCCCATGCGAACATGCTGATAGAAAACAGAGCCAACGCAGCAGCCGTAGCATTCAAATCAGGGCTGCGAAGTCGCGTGTGCGAGAAGACAAAATAAACCAGCGGCCGGTTCATGGCAATCGTGAGGGCGGACACTGGCACCATCATCAGGAGCAAACCTTTGAGGGTCGTGTT
>JAJYJL010000162.1 GCA_021789565.1 Acidobacteriota bacterium | reverse complement strand
AAGTTACTGAAAACAAAGGATCGGCTATCAAAAACGAACCGAAACGAACCCAAAAACGAAGCGGAGAAGTTGTTGAAAACACGTAGCTGTGGAAAAAACGAACCCAAAAACGAAGCGGGCCATGTTGTTGAAAATAAATGAGGGCGAAAAAACGAACCGGAAACGAACCGGAGCATAGCTAGCCTATTTCACCCTCGCATGAATTCCGCTTCGCGCCACATTTCGACAGTCGGGACCGCGCTGGCGGATGGCCTGTCGGCTGCCGGCAGCCTTGGGGCAAATGCTCGAGCGGACCCGCAGGCCACAAACCGATGCCCCGGCCATCGCGCCTTTGACAAACTACAAGGAGCGTTCTAATGCCGCAGGAAATCGAGCACGTCATCGTTCTCATGATGGAAAACCGCTCCTTCGACCACATGCTGGGGTGGCTGCAGGAGCCGGGCTATGACATCGACGGCCTGACGGGCGGCGAGTGGAACCCTGTTGATCCCAGCGGGCCCGCTGGGCCCAATAACAAAGTTGTTGTCACCCGCAACGCCCAGGACGTGACGCCGCACGATCCCGGCCACGAGTTCAGCGATGTCAACGTCCAGCTTTTTAGCAATCCCGGGGGACCTCCGGCGCCCATCGACGTTGAAGAGAACAAAGGATTCGTCTTCAGCTACGCGCAGCAGGATGACGTCACCCGGGCCACGGCTCCCGGGATTATGGACTGCTTTGACCCTGGCAACCTGCCGGTACTCACCACACTTGCCAAGGAATTTGCAGTCTGCACGCGCTGGTTTTCCTCGGTACCCGGCCCCACTTGGCCCAATCGCTTTTTTGCCCACGCCGCAACGTCCAAAGGCTATCTGGACAACAGCCAGTTTCACAACTACGACATGCGCTCCATCTTTGAAAATCTGTCGGCGGCGGGCAGGACATGGACGAACTACTATCACGAAATTTCCCAGACCTGGGAACTGCAGCGACTGGATACTGACTCTCAGCGAAACAATTTCAAAGGCTACGGCGAGTTCCGGAAAGATGTGAAGGAAGGCAAGCTGCCGAACTATTCCTTCATCGAGCCGAAATATTTCTGGTGGTTTGGCGGAGCGAATGACCAGCACCCGCCGCACAGCGTCAAGGCCGGCGAGGCGCTGATTGCGGACGTTTACCACTGCGTTCGGACTTCACCCCTGTGGGAGAAATCCCTGCTGTTGATTGTTTATGACGAGCACGGCGGGTTCTTTGACCACGCGATCACGCCCAAGGATGCTGTTCCGCCTGATCAATACCAATCTCAATTCAAGTTTGACCGTTATGGCGTGCGTGTTCCAGCCGTCCTGATTTCTCCTTACATTCAGAAAGGAACGATTGTCGGAGAAACCTTCGACCACACGTCCATTCCCGCAACGCTGAAGGACCTGTTCAAGCTCGGTTCATTCCTCACCAAAAGGGACGCAGCCGCCCAAACCTTTTCCGGCGTTCCTGATCTCGCCGATGCGAGATTAGACGCGCCTGAGGATGTTTCAACGGCGGTGCACAGCAGATTGATCGAAGAGGGTCTCCAGGAGCCGGGTGCTGAAGAAATTTCCGCCGCAGCAAAGACAGGCGGTGCATCCTCCGCGCCGCTCAACGGACTGCAGCGGCACTTGATTGGCCTGGCCAATCAGCTTCCAACAGGCGAGGACCCGGAACTCCGCGCGCACCGGGACGGCCGCGCATTGCACACCGAGTTTGACGGAGCCCTCCATGTGCGGGAGACCGTGGCAAGATACCTCCGCCACCTGCGGCGCCTGTGACCTCTCTTCTACCAGGTATAGCCGCAGCCTTTTATTTGCGCCGGAAGATGGCGGTGTAAATCCCGCCGAACAGTGCGCCCACCGTCATCGTAAAAGCAATCCACATGACCAGTTGAGGAGCTGCCGCAAGGTACAGATATTTCGTCAAGAAAGGAAGCTGGTCGAATGGGGGAGGCACGGCGTCGTAGTGTGTGCCCCAATGTCCCAGCATGGCAAAAAACATCACGATAGCGACAGGGATGCGCGCCAGGTAGGCGTAAGCGATCAGGGTCTGGGCCAGTTCGCGCCAGGGGATATACTGCAACGCGGCGGCGCCCACAAGCAGCGCCAGCCCCACCGCCACATGTCCGGTGAAGCGGACGTGGGGCTCGAATGCTACAGCGGCGCCACACATGACGACTACGAATCCGACAAGCGCAAAGAGGATCGTCTTAAGGAAGCTCGATGGCTTCAGGTTGCGGTCATACAGCTTGACGGCGAAATACGGCCCGAAAATAAAGGGCAGCCAGGTGATGCCGATGATTGCGGCACCGCCGCCTTCGGCGCGGCTGAACAGGATGGCCGGCCCGTGCAGGAGCTCACCGAAGAGTCGCAGCAGGGTGATCAAAAGCGTGATGATCGCCGGGTACATGATGAGCCGGGTGATGGTTGATTTTGTTGAGGATGAATTGGCATTGCCCATGGAGGTCCTCCTTTCGCGTCCACTGAACACTAGAGATGTACGGCAAACCTTTATTGAATAGGACCAGCCCGGAAACCGATAGCGGGATTCTACCGGGGTTTGGAGCGTTCCGCCAGCGGAATTTTGCCCGCCCCCGATGGCAATCTCCCGCGCCGGACGGCCGAATTTGGGTTATTGTTGTGCCACCGGAGGAGAAACCAATGCGAAAAATCCTGTTTCTTGTTTTTGCCATGATGCTGCTGGCGCCCTTGGGCGCCTTGGCCCAGGCCCCGTCGGGCCGTGTTCGGTTTGCGATTGTGGGCCTTGACCACGACCACGTGTGGGGAATTTTGAAGGACATCGCCGAGGTCCCGCAGGCCAGGCTGGTGGCCATTGCAGAGCCGCAACCGGCGCTGGTGCTGAAGGCGAAGTCCCGCGTGCCGGCCAGCGTGAAATTTTATCGCGATTACAGCACCATGCTCGATGAGGTCAAGCCCCAGGCCGTCATCATCACCACGGAAACGGACCATCATCTGGCCATCGTGCGCGCCTGCGCCAGGCGCCACATCGACGTGGAGATGGAAAAGCCCATGGCCACCACTGCGGCCGACGCGCGCGAAATAGAGAAACTGGCCACCGCCGCGCACATCAAGCTGATGGTGAACTACTTCAACAACTGGCTGCCTTCGTATCAGCAGCTCTATCAGCAGGTGAAGAACGGGAAGGTTGGACCCATTCATCAACTGGTCTCGCAGTACGGGCACCAGGGGCCGCGCGAAATTGGGACCTCAAAGGAGTTTGCCGCATGGCTTTACGATCCGGTGAAGAATGGCGGCGGCGCCCTGATGGATTTCGGCTGCTACGGCGCGGCGCTGGCTTTGTGGCTCAAAGGGCGGCCGGAGAGGGTGTTTGCCCGCTCGCTGAAGCTGAAGGTCCGGCAGCACAACAAGGTGGAGGACGATGCCGTGATCGTGCTGGAGTATGCCGACGGCACGGCCGTGCTTGAACCTTCCTGGGACTGGCCTTTCACCATGGAGCGCATCCAGGTATTCGGGCCACACGGCAGCCTGCTGGCCTTGCCGGACGCTCTGCTGTTTCGCGGCTACAACGTGCAGGCTTCCGCCCAGTCTCCTGACGGCCAGCCGGAAACGCTTTCCTCGCTGCCTGAGGACGAATCAAATCCCATTGCTTACCTGGTGGAGGCGATTCAGCAGGACCGCCCCATCACAGGATTGCTCTCCGGGCGCCTGAACGTGGAGGTGAACGAAATCCTCGATGCAGCCAAAGAGTCGATTCGCATGGGCAAACCCGTGGCCATGCCGAAGAAATAGCTGGGCGGCCGGCCGGGCTCAGCGATAGCGGTAGAGAAAATAAAACGACAGTGCAAGACCCACCGAGACCACCAAGGTCCGCACCCGCGCCGGGTTTACTTTCTGTGCGAAGTGGGCCCCCGCGTAGCCGCCGAGCGCCGCTCCAAACAGCATCAGGACGGCCTGCGGCCAGAAGACGATTCGCGCCACGATGAAGGTGACAATCGCGGCGCCGTTGGCGGAAGAGGCAAGCAGCGATTTGACGCCGTTTGTGGCGTGAATGTCTCCGAGCGGCAGAAAGGTGAGAAAGGAGAGCATCAGGATTCCCATGCCGCCGCCAAAATAACCTCCATAAACCGCAATGAAGAATTGGACCATCGTGACTCCACTTAACGTAAGCCACGACGGCTTGCCTTGCTTTTCAGTACGCGCACCGCGTCGAATCAGCTTCTTCCCGAACGCGAACAGCAAGGTCGCCCCGAGAAATAGAAAAGGGATCAGGCGCATGAAGGTCCGCGGCGGGGTGCGGAGCAGAAGGTGCGCGCCGAAGAATCCGCCGGCCAGGCTTGCCAGAATCAACGGGACCAGCATCCGCGCGTTCCTCGGCAGCTTTTTTCGATAGGCTCCGGCGCTGGCCATGGTTCCCGGCCACAGGGCCACCGTGTTGGTGGCGTTGGCGGGAATGGGCGGCACGCCGGAAAAGATCAGGGCGGGGAATGAGAAGAAGGTCCCGCCGCCCGCAACCGAGTTCAGGCCGCCCGCGGCCAGCGCCGCAAAAAACAAAAGGATGGAATCGAGCAGGGTCATAAGCTATGGAATTGCTGCAAGGATTTTGGCGACTGCGATAAAGCGATTATCATCGCACAGATTGGCCCCAACGCGCTCATCTTGCAAGGGCAGTACAATCGGAGGGCCGTAGCGGCGGGTTTAGGTCGCACGTGGCGGCCACCGACTTCGTCGGGGTAAACTCCAGCCGCCGCTACATTAGAAGAATGATCTGCCTCTGCTACTTCGGGGGCGTTGTGGTTGACTTCTTCTTCTGGAACATATTGAAAAGATTCTGGAGGGTATTGGCGGGCTGAGCGCCCTGCTTGCTCCCCGATGCCGGCGCCGAAAGGCCTTCCAGAATGCCCTTGCCCGTCTTCAGGGAAAATTGGGGATCGTCGAGGGTGCCGTGCAGATCGAAGGGGAATGAGAGTTTGCCGTTGGCAAAGGTGGCTCCTGAAATCTGGGATACCAGATTGGTCAGCCCGCCCTGCCGGGCCGGCACCACGGCCGTTCCCGCGTAGTTGATCTGGTTGGACTGGGCGAGGTTCGTTTCGCCGGCGGCATCCACGTTGAGGTCATTGCTCACAACCGTGACGTTTTTGCTCATCAGGCGCTGGTTGGCAAGGTTCAAATCCGTTGAGACGGAGGAGAATGATGCCGGGTCGCCGGAAGTGGCTCCCACTCCCGCCATCCGGACCAGGAATAACAGGTTCTTGTTCAGTTGCAGAGTGGGCAACTTGCCGTTCTGTATTTTCACCTTGCCGGCGCCCTGCATGCCGCTCAGCGGGTCACTCGAATGGGTGGCTTCCCCGTGCAGATCCAGGTTGCCTTCCATGGTTCCCGTCATTTTGCCACGCGCGCTGGGAATCATGTTGAGCAGTTGGGCCACGTCGATCTTCTGGAATGATGTCTCCGCGCTGAAGAGCGGATTCTCCCCTGAGAAGTCGGAGGCAGCTTTGCCCGCTACCTTTCCGTCCGCCAGATTCAGCTTGAAATTGTCCAGATAGGCCTGCTTGGGGAAAACCTGGATCTGGGAAGCGACCCCGGTCGCCTGGATGTTGCCAAAACGCAGCCAGTCGGCGTGGAAAGAACCGTCGGCTACCTGAGGCGCGGGATTGCTCCCGGCCGGAATGATGCTGCCGGAGCCGCTACGCGGAGAATGCGAATCCTGCGCCGTCAGGGCGTTGAGATTGACGTCCTGAAAACGGCACGAAAGGCCCTGCCCGTCAAAATAAGTTGGTCCCATGGCGCCCGAAGGCAGCAGGTTGGCGATGGTTACGTGGCCGCCGTCAATGGTCACGCTGGAGATGGTTCCCAGGGCGAAACCGGGTCCGCTGCCTGCCGGCGCGGTTGCGTTGCTGCCGGCCGGCGCCGGGGGATTCTCAAAGTTCCAGTGTCCCGCAGTATTGCTGATCAGATGGATCACAGGACCTTCCACGATCAGGGATTGAACGACAATCTTCCTGTGCCAGAGCGGGCCCGCCCGAAGCAGCGCGTAAATCCGGTGTGCTTTGAAGAAGTCGCCCGAGGGAAAGCCCTTGGGATTTCCCAGTTCAAAGTCATCAACCAGGATGGCGAGATGAGGAAACAGGGTGAGTTCGAGCCGGCCGATGTGGGCGGGCTTACCCGTTTTGCTTTCAAGGAGCGCCGCCAATTGGGGACGATAGCGGTTGACATCCACGAGCCTGGGAACCAGCAGCACGCCCAGCAGGACCAGGATACATAGAACCACCCCGGCAACGATCAGGAATTCTCTGGTGCGGCCCGTCATCTCAACCTCCAGCAGCGGCCCTCAAAAGAACCGGACTCCATCAGCGCTTCGCCCGCCGGCCAGCCGTCGTTTGCCGGCCATCAGCTCCGGCAGCCTAAGGCTCCTTCTTTTCCCCGAGACTCCCGGCCTTCGACTTTTCCGGCGGAGCATCGCGTGTGAAGGCGGCCGTGTAGTAGTCAAAGAAGGGCTTCAGGGGCGGCGCCAGTTCCACGGTTTCACTGAAGCTGTCGACGTCGCCCCGCTGGATGATGCGGCGCGAAAGCCACCCGGGAAGGGGCTGCGGACCGCCGTCGGGAGTGAAGTCAATCTCCGGGCCGGACACCGTGACCCGATAGCTGCTGATGAAACCGTTGCTCGAATACACCTCAAACAGAAACGAATCCCCCGACGGAGCGCGCGACAGGATTCCGAGGGAGGATTCCTTGTTGGCCGGAAGTTCTCCGGTCGAGGCCAGGGAGATCTTCTCCCGGAAAATCATCACGCGCCGGTCAAGATCGTAAGAGACAGAAAGATGAATCTCACCCTGCGGACTATGTCTGCCCATCTGGCCCGTCCAGTTGCCCATCATCCACTCGACGGAAGAAAAGTCCGGTGGGGGGGGCAGGGGAATGCGATAGGTGGAAGGTTGTTTTTCCCCTGCTGCCAGCAGGGCGGGCGCCAGGAAAACAAGCGTTGCGAGAATGGCTGCCTTCATCGGATGTCTGCTTTTTCGGCCTCTCATGAATCGTGCCCCCTGTAGACGAAACCCATGTGGCTTCGGTCATGAAGGAATATGGATGCTTTTGACATTCCGGAGCGTCCCAGCAGGCCGGCAAGTTCTTCCGGCGTGTAGGCGGCCCGGACCGAATCCTCAAAAAGCCTTTTCATGATGCCAGAATAATGGCGTCCATACCAGCGGACGTGCCAGGGATAGGCCAGGCGCGAAGGACGCCTGAGATCGCGAACCACAATGGCGCCGCCCGGCTTGGCAATCCGCACCATCTCTTCCAGCACCCTGGTAGGGTCCGCCAGGTGGTGTAGCACGGAATTGGATAGGACCACGTCGAAGGTGCCGCCAGGGTAGGGGACCTCTCCCGCGTGGGCCTGCTGGAAGAAGACACGGCCTTCCAGCCCCGCTTCGGCTGCCGCCTGGCAAGCGGCCCGCACCATGTTTCGTGAACGGTCGAGACCCACAATGGTGAGACCGGGGGACCGCCGCGCAAGCTTCAGGGCGATGTTGCCCGGCCCGCAGCCGACATCCAGCAGGAGCCCGGTGAGCGCCTTGCCGCGCGGCGCGAGTTGAAGTACCTGGTCCACAAATGTGTTGTCCAGCGCCTCCAGATGCTTCCGGGCGGCAGCGGAAGCATAGGCGGAAACCTCATCTTTGCCGCTCATCACTTCCGGTTCCGGTTTGCGTTGCATCTCAAGCCAGCTCATCGTGAAGGGTCATTCTAGCGCAAAGCGCGGCAATTCGAACCCCGTTCGCGCTTTTCGCTTTCCCAGAGCGTCCATAGCCGAAAGGAAAACTCTTTCACCAGCACGGGTAGAAGTTCATTGAAAAAGTTGTGCGAGGCCGCGTGGCCCCGGTGGTTGGCCATGCATCAAAAAAACAGGAATTTATCCTTGCATCCGGCATTTGCCATCTGTCATGATGGGCGCAGAACAGGACCACATAGAGGTAAGTTGCTATCCACCCCCGCGAGGGGGCGTTTACACGCATTCGAGGGAGAACCGGGATCATCAGTCCTGCCTTTGAAACATCCCGGTTCCTTCCATTGAATTCCTGCAAACCACCAGGCCCGAAATGCGGCACTGCCTCCGGCCGCATTTCACTGCGTCGTCCCTCATCCCGCCGAAGTCCGATTTGGAAAAACCCCAAAGTCCAGCTCATTTTTGGCCGATAGGTAAGCAGTAAGGGGGTTGTGGGTGCTTCCGAATGGCGCTCCGGATGCATGGCGAGCGGTGAAGTGCGCAGCGGTGAGCTCCCATCGGCCCTCTGACGAAGGTACTTAAATTCAGGGTACAAGGACCGCTCAACGTGAGTTTTATCAATTTCGCTTCCCGTGAGATCAACTGCAAGATTGTCTATTACGGCGCCGGACTGGGCGGAAAAACAACCAACTTGCAGTGGATCTTTGAGCGGACTGCGGCAAAGTCCGGGGGGAAAATGCTCTCGCTCGCCACTGAAACCGACCGGACCCTCTTTTTTGACTTTTTGCCGCTGGAGCTGGGGACCGTGCGCGGATTCAAAACCAGATTTCACCTTTATACGGTCCCCGGCCAGGTTTTTTACGATGCCAGTCGAAAGCTGATCCTGCGCGGGGTGGATGGGGTGGTTTTTGTGGCCGACTCGCAGGAAGAGCGCATGGACGCAAACGAGGAAGCGCTGGACAACCTGCAGACCAACATGAAAGATCATGGCTACGACTTCGCCACCATCCCCTATGTCCTCCAGCTCAACAAGCGCGACCTTCCCAATGCCCTCCCGGTTGAGAAACTCACAGAGGCGCTTCTCCAGAAAAGTGAGCCCGTGTTTGAGGCGGTGGCTGTCCAGGGAGTGGGTGTATTCGAAACGCTGAAGGAAGTCGGCCGGCAGGTTCTCGCAGAGATCAAAAAGGGTTAGGCTCGCAACGTCCCTTCCGGGCAGCGCTGTAATTTCTTAAAGCGGACAGCGTTGAAATGCCTTGGGAGCCTGGCTGCAGGGCGGACTTGCAACCCCTTGGCCTGCCTTTGGAAAGCCGCTGCCGCCGGACGGAGGGCGCTAAAGTTCGCTGCACCCTCCCCGCCGGCCAATGCGGCCGGCCCGTTCAGACCTGGGTTTCCGACTGCACCGTTCCCGTCAATTCAAAGAAGTGATGCCCCATGATGGCCAGCGTCATGGCCTTGTCCAGGTGCTGGCGATGGCGGCGTACCGTCTGGGCCAGAAACTTCCAGTATTCTTTCCGGTAATCGCTTCGCAGGCCCTGTTTCCACAGCGATCGCGCAACCGCCATAACGTCTGAAAAAACAATGGGGGTGTGAGTCGGAGTGCCTAGCTGCGAAAGGAACCGCTGGACACGATTGAAGTACTCGCGAGGATAGTAGATGGTTTCCAGTATCCTGCGATAGCCGTCGATCAGTTCCTGGGTATCCATGCGGGGGATGAAATTCATATCCACCAGCGTATTGCTCCCCAGACTTTCCTTGAGCAGCCGCCCTTCGGCCTTCAACCGGCGCCACAGTTGGGTGTTCGGCAAAGCGCTGAGCAGGCCCACCATGGAAATGGGAATGGCGGCATCTCGAATAAATTGGATCTGGCGCTCGAAGACGTCCGGAGGATCGTTGTCAAAGCCCACGATAAACCCTGCCATCACCTCCATGCCGTAGGACTGCACCAGCTTGACGCTTTCCAGCAGGTCTTTGCGCAGGTTCTGGAACTTGGTCGTTTCTTTCAGGCTCTCGGATACCGGGGTTTCGATCCCCATAAAGACACCGTTAAAGTGGGCGTCGCGCATGTACTCCAGCAGTTCCTGGTCTTCGGCCAGATTCAGCGAGGCTTCCGTGAGGAAGGAAAAAGGAAAATTATGGTCGCGGTTCCAGCGGACCAGTTCCGGCAGCAGCTTTTTCACATTCTTCTTGTTGCCGATAAAATTGTCATCCACCAGGAACAGCCTGCCACGCCATCCCATATCGTAAATCTGGTCGAGCTCGGCCAGGACCTGTTCGGGGGTCTTGGTGCGGGGTTTGCGCCCGTAAATTTCGATGATGTCGCAGAACTCGCAGGTGAAGGGGCATCCGCGCGAATACTGCACCGCCATGGCGCTATACTTCCAGGGGTCCACCAGGGTGAGGTCCGGCAGGGGCACCTGCGTCAGGTCGGGCAGTACGGATGCTTTGTAGTGCGCCCGGGCGCCGCCGGACTCGAGGTCCTTCGCCAGGATGGATATCAGCTCTTCGGCTTCGCCTTCAACGATGTGAT
>JAJYJL010000161.1 GCA_021789565.1 Acidobacteriota bacterium | reverse complement strand
CTCCCGCATCTTATGCCATGAGGTGCCGTAATAGTGGCTGTGCACCCGCGCCCACTCCACAAACTCGCCTTCTGCCCTCCGCAGCCTGAACTCCTCAGGCGAAACAAAAACGTATTCCCGGCCGCTTTTTTCTCCTGCGCGGGGCGGGCGCGTCGTGTAAGAAACAGAGAAGGCCAACCCGCGTACAGACGCCCGCAGTTTTTTGATCAAGGTGGTCTTGCCTGCGCCGGAAGGCGCAGAAATCACGAAGACGGTTCCCAGCCTGGCTGGCAGCTCATTGGGTCCGGGTGCGCTCACTCGATGTTTTGCACCTGCTCGCGTAATTTCTCGATCTCAGACTTCATTTCAATGGCCTGGCGGCCGACCTCTGCGCCGATTTGGGGCACATCCGAAGTCTTGGACAGCAGGGTATTGGCTTCCCGATTCAACTCCTGGAGCAGGAAGTCCAGTTTTTTCCCCACTTCAGAACTTTCGGAAAGAAGCTGGCGCGCCTGGACCAGGTGGCTCTGAAAGCGCGTGAGTTCCTCCGAAATATCCGACCGTGAAGCCAGATAAGCGACCTCCTGGGCAAGCCGCGCGGCGTCAACGTGCACGGCTCCCAGCAGTTCCCGCAGCCGGTCTTCCAGCCTTTGCTGCGCATACTGCGGAATCCGGCGGGCTTGCTTGGATATGGACTTACGCAGCGTCTCCAGACGGTCCAGCCGTTCCCGGATGTCTTTCTCCATGGCCGCGCCTTCGCGTTCGCGCATGGTGTTCAGGGTTTCCAGCGTGCTGGCCAGGGCCGATTCAAGGACCTTTAGAATCCCGGTCAGTTCCTTGTCTGAAAGTTCCGTCTCGTTCGCGATCACCCCTGGAATCCTCAAAAGCTGCACGACATCGGGTTCTGCGGCGGAGCCCAGTTCATCCCGCACCTCCCGGCAAACCTTGATGTAGGCTTGCAGCAGCGCGCGGTCCACCTTCAACTCCTCCGCACCCACTTTTTCCAGGTTGACGCCGATTTCCACGTGGCCACGGATGACGTGCTGTTTTACAATCAGGCGCAGGGCGGGCTCCATCGGCGAAAGCAATGATGGCATGCGGAACTGCAGATCAAGAAAGCGGTGATTCACCGACTTGACGGCAACGTTCAGCGCGAAACCGTCCTCTTCCCGCCGTAGTTTGCTGTAACCCGTCATGCTTCGAACCATCGTAGTTCAGGCCGCCGCTATGGCCGGCTTTCCCCGATCTTCCGGCCGGCGTGCAGATCCCTTCTCCCTTTTATATCGACGCTTCCGCATCCACGAACTGGAGTTCGTGCAGCCGCTGGTAAATTCCACCGCGGGTCACCAGGTCCTCGTGCGTACCTATTTCGGAGATGGTGCCCCGGTCCAGGACCACGATGCGGTCCGCGCGCCGGACCGTGCTGAGACGGTGCGCGATCACCAGCACCGTCCGGCCTGTCATCAGATTTCCCAGGGCCTTTTGCACCAGGGCCTCAGACTCCGTGTCGAGCTCAGAGGTCGCTTCGTCCAGAATCAGGATTGGTGAATTTTTCAGCAGCGCGCGGGCGATGGCCAGCCGCTGCCTTTCTCCTCCGGAGAGTTGCTGGCCCCGCTCGCCGATCATGCTCTGGTATCCGCCGGGCCTCTCGACGACGAAGTCGTGAGCCAGCGCGGCACGGGCAGCCGCCTCCGCTTCAGCCTGGGTCCGCGAATCGTTACCATAGCAGATGTTGTTGAAAATGGTGTCGTTAAAAAGAATGGTCCCCTGCGTAACCATTCCAATCTGCGAGCGCAGCGAACTGAGCGTCAGGTCTCGGACGTCGTGGCCATCCACCAGCAGTCGGCCCCGCGTCACGTCGTAGAACCTGGGAAGCAGGCTGGCCAGGGTAGTTTTACCGGCTCCGCTCGACCCCACCAGCGCCACCACCTCACCTTTCCGGATTCGCAGATTGACGTCCTGCAGCAGCGGCACGCCCGGCTCATATTCAAAGTCCACGTGATCAAAAACAATTTCATTCTGGAAGGCGGGCAGTTCTGCGGCGCCGGGCTTCTCCCCCACTTCCGGGTTGGCCTGCAGGAACTGGAACACCTGCTCCGATGCCCCAACTGCCTGCTGGATGGCGTTGTTGACACCCGTCAGCCGTTTAATGGGCTCACCCATTTTGAACAGCGCGTAGACAAAGCCCAGAAAATCGCCCAGCGTTTGCGTATGGTGCAGGATCGCATTGCGTTCGTAAAGCAGCAGTCCGGAAACGGTGACCATGGTGAGAAGGTCCATCAGCGGAGGCGTTGCAGCCTGTGCTTTCACCCAGCGCATGTTGGTGTGCAGCAGCTTGTGGGTCGCCGCCTTGAACCGGGCCACCTCAAAGTGCTCCATCACAAATGCCTTCACAATGCCAATGCCGGTGAAGGTTTCCTGCACCAGGTTGTTGATGTCCGACATCCGGTCCTGGCTGGAGCGGCTGGAGCGCCGGATCAGCCTGCCGATATTGGCCGACGGCAGCACGATAAGGGGCACCAGCAAAAGAGAGATGAGCGCCAGTTTCCAGTCGTAATAAAAGACAACGGCCAGCAAGGCAACCAAAGTGAAGATGTTTCTGAAGAAGTCAGCGGCCACCTGGGAAACCGCGTACTGGATCCGGTCCGTGTCGTTGCTGATGGCTGAAATCAGGCGGCCGGTAGGGTTCCGTTTGAAGAAGGCCATGGATTGCTGAACGATCTTGGTGTAGAGCTGGTTGCGCAGATTCTGGACGGCTGACTGGCCGATAAAGTTGATGCCTACCGTCGCCATGTAGCGCGAGAGCCCTTTCACAATCGTCACAGTAATGAGTGAAAGGACCACCAGGGTCCAGACATTGTGGATGTGCCCTGGGAAAAAGTCTTGCAGGTAAATCGTATGGTGGGTCCCGGGAAGTTCGAAGAGCCTGATGCCGCCGGTGTCGGCACCGGGCTTGAGCACATTGTCGCCGATGGGTTTAATGAGAAGGGCGGTAATCGCCTCGCACGCGCCCACCACAGCCATCAGGAAAACAGCGATGGCAAGGCGCAGTCTGAAAGGTCGGAGAAATCCTAGCAGGCGTTGAACTTGGCTCATCCGGCGTCCTACCCACAGGCTGGAGAGCCCGCCGGGCGTGGAAAAATAGAATCCTCATCGTCGCCGAAATCTAAGTCAAGCTGCCAGGCGACGCACAGGCTCCGCAACCTATACTCTAGCACATTACCAATTTATTGAAAACAGGAGTCTTATCGAAGGGGCTTGGCGCCTTCAGGCTTCTGCTTTTTCAGGTCACTTCCAGCGCCATCGCTGCGGCCCCGTAAAGAGGCGAATACTCTTCCAGTTCTGCCCGGACGACGCGCGTGGAATGTTCGAGCATCGGCGCCGAGAACTCATCCAGGAACTCGTGCACCGGGTCCAACAACAACCTGCCGGCAAGGGCCACGCCTCCCCCCAGGATGATCACCTCAGGATTCAGAATACGGATGGAGATCAGGAGGGCTTTGGCGAGTGCGCGGGCCGCCTCGCGCACAATAAACTGCGCGCTTCTCTCGCCTTCGCCGGCGGCGCGAAAGACAACTTCAGAGGTAATCCGTTCAGGATCACCGGAAACAAGCTCAAGGCTTTTCGCCATCACTTCGGGCTTTCTTCGCGCGAGACCCCGTCCCCGCAGGCCGATCGCTGTTCCGGAACAGATAGTTTCAAGGCATCCGCGTCCGCCGCAGGAGCACAGCGCGCCCGCGTCCGAAACCGGGATGTGGCCTATCTCTCCGGCCATGGAATCCTTACCTCGAAGGACCCCTCCGTTGCAGACCACGCCGCCGCCGATGCCCGTACTGATGGTGAGATAAAGCACCGATTCCGCGCCGCGCCCGGCCCCGTACCTGAACTCGCCGAGGGCCCCGGCATTGGCATCGTTGTCCACGCGGCATTTCAGGTTGAGATTGTCCTCCACCCATTGCGCCAGCCTGAAACCTCGCCAGCCGGAGACGTGCATTGAACTGACCTGCTGCCGCCCGTAATCGACCGGCCCACCGAAGCTGATGCCGCAGGATCGCACCGGCTGGTCCGACCTAGTGATCAGGTCCTGCGCCCTCTGGCGAATCTCGTCCAGCATCCAGTCGCGGCCTTCGGAGGATTCCGTCCGGCCCTCCGAGACAAGCAGGAGGCGGCCCTCGGCGTCAAACACGGCCGAGCGGAAGTGCGTTCCGCCAATGTCAACCGCCAGCACGTTGCTCATTTGGAGAGAATCTCCTGACACATCTGATCAGACGGCGCCGTCCATCCCTGCCTTCAGGCCGCGTGGTTCTTGCGGAGATCGCGATGTGACAGCCTGACCTTGTAGCCCTCTTCTTCCAGGAGACTGCCGATAAGCTCGGCAATGGCCACAGACCGATGCCGTCCTCCGGTGCAGCCGATGGCAATGGTCAGATAACTTTTGCCCTCGCGGACGTATTGGGGCAGCAGGAACAGGAGGAGGTCGGAAAGCCGGCTGATCAATTCGCTGGTTTGGACTTGTGACTCCACGTACTCCCTCACTTCAGGGTCCTGCCCCGACTTTTCACGCAGACTGGTCACGTAGTTGGGGTTGGGCAGGAAGCGGACATCGAAAACCAGGTCAGCATCCTGCGGTACCCCGTGTTTAAAGCCGAATGACAGGACGGAAATCAGCATGGTCTTGCGCTTGCGGCCTCCAAACCTGTCCTGAATCAACTGGCGCAGTTCGTGCACATTCATCCGGCTGGTATCGATTACAGTGTCGGCAAGCTTGCGCATGGGCTTGAGCAGAGTTCGCTCGAGGCGGACTCCTTCCCGCACCGGCAGGTCGCGGCCCAGGGGATGGGGACGGCGGGTCTCTTCAAATCTCTGGATCAGCGACTCATCGGAAGCCTCGAGAAAAACCAGCGCCACTTTAAGACCGTCGCGGTCCAGCCGCTGATAGGTAACTGGAAGCTGGCTGAGGGCTTCGCCTTCGCGGATATCCACCACCACGGCCGAACGCGGGATGTGGCTTCCGGGCACTGCGCACATGTCGGCAAACTTGGGGATCAGTCCGATCGGAAGGTTGTCAACGCAGTAGTAGCCCAGGTCCTCAAAAGCCTTCAGCGCTGAGGCTTTGCCCGAGCCGCTGAGACCCGTGATGACCACCAGCCGGCGGGTCCCTGTTTTCCTGGGATGGGATTTCTTCATGCGCACCACGCAACCGGGCAGCACAGGGTCCCGGCTTCACGAAACTCCGCCGCCGGGTGTCAAAAAGCAATGACCCAGAGTGTCTAAGGCACAGGCTCAGCGCCGTATTCTTCGCGCACATCGCAAGAACCGCGAGGGATGCGCCATACAATTTGCGTGCTATTTCCGGTCCTTACGATTCGGGCTCAATCAAGCCCAGTTTCCCGTCAGGGCGCTGGTAGACCACATTCACGCGTTCGCTCTCAGAGTTGCGAAAGACCACCAGCCCGTTCTTCACCGCGCTGAGGGATTCGATCGCTTCTTCAAGCGTCATGGGCTTCACCGGCAGCCGCTCCGATTCGATGGCCACGCGTTCTTCATGGTCCGCCCGGCTGCTCTGGAAAACGTTCAGGGTAATATTTGAAGTCGGTTTGGGGCGCCGCTTCTTTGCGCGCCTCCTCGCCAGGCGACGGACCGCCTGGCGCTCCAGCTTGTCGAGCGCTCCCTTGATGGCGCCTCGATTGTCGCCCGCTTCCATAACGCTCACCAGCCGCTGGTCACGAAAGGTGGCGGTGATTTCGGCCGTGCGGCCTCGCTTTTCTGCCGCCAGGATGACATGCAACTTGGGATTGCCCGGCAGAAGCTTGCCCAGTTTTCTAAGGCGCTGGTGAGTATATTCCCGAAGCTCGGCCGTCACATTCACCTGGCGGCCTGTGAAATCAACATCCATAACAGCACCTCCTTGTAACGTTTTTTGAATGGACGATGCGGCAGGCTTGTTCATCCCTTGACCCGGCGCTGGTGCGTACTGGGAATCTTCAAATCTTCACGGTATTTTGCCACGGTCCGGCGGGTCACGTTGAAACCCTGTTCCCGCAGGCGGCGCATGATGCTTTCGTCGGTAAGCGGATGGGCGGCGTCTTCTTCGTCAATCATCTTCTTCACAATCCGTTTCAAGCGGATCAGCGAGGTGTTTCCCCCCCGCGGCCCCTGGACGGATTCGGAAAAGAAATAGCGGAGCTCGAAGACACCCTGCGGCGTGTGGGCGTATTTGTTGGCGACCGCGCGGCTGACCGTGGAAGGGTGGACGCCGACTTCTTCCGCCACCTCTTTGATCATCATCGGCCGCAGAAAGTCGATGCCCTTCTCAAGGAATTCCTCCTGCCGCCGAATAATGGATTCGCACACGCGCGCAATCGTATGCTTGCGCTGCTCGATATTCTTAATGAGCTGAAGCGCGGAATTGCACTTCTCCTTCACATAGCTTCGTACTTCGCGGGTGGCGGCCCCGTCCGCGAGCAGCCGCCGGTAGTGCCGGCTCAGACGTAACTGAGGCAGCCCGTCCTCGTTCAGGCGGATTTCATAACCATTGCTGGTCTTCACAATATAAACGTCCGGCTCAATCAACTGGGGCTGCGACTTGTTGTAGCGCTGGCCCGGCCGGGGGTCGAGCGTGCGGATGAGGTCGATGGCTTTCTCCACGGCCTGTACGGGCCGGTCAAGCGCGCGGGCAATTTCGCGATAATGTTTGTTCTGGACGAGTTTCAGGTGGTCGGAAACAATCTGTACCGGGAGGCTGCTTTCAGGGGCCATATTTCGGAGTTGAATCAGCAGGCATTCGCGCACATCCCTGGCAGCCACCCCCAGGGGATCAAACTCCTGCACCAGCGCCAGCGCAGCCTCAACATCGCACTGTTCGTGGCCTCCGGTCCGGGCAATCTCTTCCACGGTGGTGGTCAGGTATCCGTCTTCGTTGAGGTTCCCAATAATGGATTCCGCCGCGCTCCGCACCGCCTGGGTGCACTTGGAAACGCTCAACTGCCAGTCCAGATGGTCCGCTAACGACGAGGGCTGGGAGAGGAAGTTTTCGAAGGACGTTTTCTCGTAGACTTCGCCAGCGGGAGCTTTGAATCCCGGATCCAGGTAGTCCCGGAAAAAGGACCCGAAATCAATCTCCTCAAAGGAGTCGCGGTTTCCGTTTTCTGCCGGGCCCTCGCTGGGCTTCAACTCCGCGGCGCCGCTGGCCTCGGCCTTCTGAGCAACTTCATCCATCGAGGGCAGATCTTCAGGGACCTCTTCGAGGACGGGGTTGGCGATCATTTCCTCATTGATCATCTCGCGCAGTTCCAGCCTGTTCAGGGCCAGCACGCTGACCATCTGGACCAGGCCGGGCGTCAGCACCTGCTTTTGCGCCACCTTCAGGTTCAGGCCGATTCTGGGTTGAGTTCCGCCCATCAGACTACCAGCTTAAAATTATCACCGAGATAGATTCTCTTGACTTCCACGTCGTTTCCAAGCTCTTCCGGAGAGCCGCTCCGGAAAATTCTGCCGTTGTTGATGATGTAGGCACGGTCCGTCACTCGCAGTGTTTCGCGCACGTTGTGATCTGTGACCAATACCCCGATCCCGCTTTCCTTCAACCGGACGATAATTTCCTGGATATCCAGGACGGTTAAAGGATCGATCCCGGAAAAGGGCTCATCCAGAAGTATAAACGATGGTGAGATCACGAGGGAACGTGCAATTTCCACCCGCCGCCTCTCGCCGCCGGAAAGCAGATACCCGTGGCTTCGCCTGACGGGCTGCAAACCAAGGTCTTCCAGCAATTCCTCGAGGCGCTCGCGCCGTTGATGCGCACTGAGCGGGAGCGTTTCCAGAACGGCAAGAATGTTTTCTTCCACCGTCAGCTTGCGAAAGATCGAAGGCTCCTGGGGCAGGTAGCTGATCCCGCTCCTCGCCCTCAAATACATCGGATACCCCGTGATGTCCGTCGCGTCGAGGACCACCTGTCCCGAGTCCGGGCTGACCAGGCCGACAACGATATAGAAGGTGGTTGTCTTGCCTGCACCGTTGGGGCCCAGCAGGCCGACAACTTCGCCCTGGGCAATGGTCAGGCTGATGTTGTCAACAACCTTGCGGCCTTTGTAGGCCTTCGTCAGGTCAATCGTGGAGAGGGTATGCATCTTTGCTCACTGTGCGACAGTGTGTCTGGAAACGACAGGGGAACCCGCTTTCCCTTCAACGAGCAACCTGTCATTGTGAATATAGAATGTCAAACGTTGCCCTGTTATCGATCCTCGATCCGAGTCATAGACCGTCGGTGGTCCTCCGGTCATCACAACTTCTCCCGTCTGCGCGTTATAGACGGCGTTCTCTCCCTTAGCATAACGCATGGGCTGCACAATCTTCACGTGTCCCTGGGCCACGGCGCGTTCCACTTCGGAGTCCGCCTGCTTCCCGCCGGATGAAAAATAAACGTCCAGCCGGTCCGCGTCAATTTTCATGTCTTCCGTGATGAGTTCAACATTTCCGGCATAGCGCGCCTTTCGGCCCGCATCCAGATAATCCAGCCGGTCCGCCCGGATGGTGAGAGGTCTGGGGCTGGAGGCCCTTCCCTTATGTTCATCGGTCCCGGCCGGCGCCGGCTGCAGGTGAGATGTGACCACCCGGGAATTGGTGCTCACGCGCCGTTCATTCCGGTAAACGTCCAGCGACGGCGACTCCACCACATCGGTTCCCCGCCAGGCGCGAACGTGGCCTTCGTAGTGGACCACCTGGCTGCGGCGGTCAGCAACCATGCGATAAGCAACCACGTTGATCGGAGGCGCCGAGGGATCCCGCGGATCCGTGTGGATGGCGTGGACGCCTCCGGTTCCTTCTGCCGTGTCAGAAGCCAGCAGAATCACGATCTGGCTGGCGCGCGCCCGCGTGCTCGAATCCCAAATCTCCGGGTGCCCGGTGAGGATCAGCTTCTGCTCGCGCACAACGTCCCGGGCCCGCTCGGCTTTCGCCTCGATCGTTCCGTTCTGAAAATGGAAGTCCCCGTTTTGCTCTACCGATTGCACCACTTCCGTCGCCGGCTCAAAGTCCGCCACCATCTCGCGTGCGGTGGTAACCGCCGCGGTCTGCTTCCCGGAGTTCGCAGGCGGCGCGAAGACGATCCTGGTCCCACCTGTTCCCCGAAACCGCTCGAGATGGCTTGCGGAATCAAAGTCCATGAAGAACCTGGCCGCAGTCACCGTGCGGTCTCCGGCCGTTGCGCTTTGAGGATAGAGAATCAGCGTTCCGGGACCCGCCGTTTCAGCCTCTTTGAGGTTCTTCCCATTGGGGCGAAAAGAAAACAGAAGCTTTTCAGTTGCAAGGTCTTCCTTCGCAATCTTCCCTCCCGGGGTCCGCGATGGTGAAGAGTCAGCCTGCGCGCCCTGTGACTGCGCAATCGTCAGATGAACCTGGCCCATGGCTACGCCGTTGGAAGGGACGTGCGTGGCAGAATCAAAATTCAAGACGACTTCGTGCGCATCCAACTTGCTCAGCGCTCCGCCTTGCGTGGACTCGCCGCGCACATGCCCCGCGGCCACCAGCTTGCTGAGCCGGCTGGTCGCAGGATCAAGATGGCCCCGGAGCACATCGGACTGCAACTTCACCTGCCCGTCCCGTGTCCTATCCAAAGCGTGCGCGTGGCCTTTCAACAGAACTTCGGTAATGCGGTTCTGAGCGTTCAGTGATATCGAGCCCTGGCTTGCGGCAACCGTTCGGGCGCCCTGATGCACTTTTACCGGTCCCCACAGTTGCACACCTTCGGCCGGTCCGGCATAGCGAAGGCGGCTGGCCGAAATTTCGATGGGCAGGCTCGGTTGCGCGCCCCCTGCAGACTGGAACGTTGCCTGCACGTCCTGCTTCAGGATAATTTCTCCCTTTTCGCTGCCGTAGATCACCCCGCGCGCTGACCCGGAAACGTCCCCCAGATGAAACCGCACCGGAGTGTTGCTCTCAAGTTGCGTGCCGTCATCGGAGGAAGCCACCTTTGAAGTCCTGATATACACAGGCAGGCGCCCTGCATCCGCGTCGGCGGGCAAGTGATTGATGTGTTGTCCGGATTTGGCGGCTGCGTCCACCAGCATGCCGGGCGAGGCGTTCAGCGCGAGTTTAACATCGCCGGGGGTGGAGAGGTTTCCCGTCGCCGGGTTGTACATTCCCTCCGGAGTTCTGAGGATGTCGTACCGCTTTCCTGACTGCCCGAAGTACTCCACGTAGACGTCTTTCAGCACTGTGGAGCCGCCTTCCTTGTAGGCCAGCGTGCGCGCAGCGTGGATCACAAAAAGCCGCCGCCCC
>JAJYJL010000160.1 GCA_021789565.1 Acidobacteriota bacterium | reverse complement strand
CGTCCTTGGCCAGCTCCCAGGCCGTCAGCCGCGCGCCCTGCAGAAACGGCCGGGTCTCGTCCGCGAAAACGTCGATCTTCTTCCCTTCCGAAACAGCGGCACGGATCACTCCCAGCGCCGTGCCGTAGCCGCCGGTGGCAAGCGCTCCGGCGTTGCAGTGTGTCAGAACCGTGGATGAATCCTTCAGCAGCGTGGCGCCGTGCTTCCCCATGGCCTCATTCACGGCAATATCTTCCGCCAGCACCCGCTGGCCTTCCTCCACCAGCAGCGCTTTAGCGCGCCCGATCTTCTCTGCATCGGACCCCGCGCCCGCCAGTGATTTCTCAAACAGCTCGCGCATGCGCTTCACCGCCCAGAACAGGTTGACGGCGGTCGGCCGCGTGCGGGAAATCGTTTCGGCAATAGTTTCAAACTCGCCGCGAAGTTCCGCAACGGTTTGCGCCATCGAATTTTGCACTCCCAGCGCCACGCCCATGGCCGCCGCCACGCCGATGGCCGGCGCCCCCCGAATCACCATGGTACGGATCGCGTTCGCAACTTCCAGATAAGTCCGGCATGTCCTGTAGGTTTCTTCGCCGGGCAGCAACGTCTGGTCAATCATCCGCACGCCCTCGCCGGTCCATTCAATTGTTTTGAACATCATGTCTCACTCAGTTGGATTTTGTGCTTCCGCAAATTTCAGAATTATAACAGTTCCTCTGCCTGTGGGCATGGCACCGCGGGAACAGCCTGCGCGCTGTGCTATACTGACGCCGTGGACGTCGAAATGACCATGCAATTCATTCTGGGGATGCAGGTCAAGCACGAAGCCTGGCTTCAGAGGCATGAAGAAGCCTTCACCCGAATCGATGCCGCTCTCGAAGCCGGCGCGGCGCGTGCGGCCAAGATAGAATCGTCTGTCGCCACGCTCACCGATCTGGTTGGACGCGTGGCCCAGGCAGAGGTCCGCCTTACGGAGCGCATGGAATCCGGCTTTCGAGAACTCACAGACGCTCAGGCCGCAAGTGAATACAAGTTGAACGCGCTGATTGAAACCGTTGACAAGCTGACCCGCAGGAACGGGCACGACAAATCCACAAACTGAATGGCAAGACCCATAGGGGCGGGTTAGTAACATCGCCTACGGCGGCACGCATGACTTCACAAGCCTCAAACCGAAAGGTGACCAAGACCGACGACGAGTGGCGCAAAAAACTGACGCCGCAACAATATTACGTGACGCGCCAGAAAGGCACCGAGCCGCCGCACACGGGCGAATACACCGATCTGCGCGACGAGGGAGTCTACCACTGCGTCTGCTGCGGGGCTGAACTGTTCAGTTCCGAAAGCAAGTTTGATTCGCACTGCGGCTGGCCCAGTTACACCGCCCCCTTGAATGAGCAGAACGTCCGGGAAGAATCCGATTCAAGCCACGGCATGCGGCGAGTGGAGGTGGTTTGCAGCCAGTGCGACGCCCATCTGGGACACCTCTTCCCTGACGGCCCCGCGCCCACCGGCATGCGCTACTGCATCAATTCCGTGGCCCTGAAATTTGAAAAGAAACCGTAGTTGAGATTCTGGGAAAGCGCTTTGCACCCCGTCATTCCGAGCGGAGCGAGGAATCTGCTGTATCTTAATCAAAATGAACAAAACAGATCCTTCGCTTCGCTCAGGATGACGTAGCAAAGGGAGTTTTTCAGCAGGCTCCCTAGAGCGAAAACTCCCGCTTCAATTTTTCTGACTTATCCAGCACCTTTTGGGCGAGTTCCTTTTTGTAAGCCGCAAGCTTTTCGGCCAATGCTGCGTCCGAGGTCCCCATGATCTGCACGGCCAGGATGGCGGCGTTGACGGCGCCGGCTCCGCCGATGGCCACGGTGGCAACCGGGATGCCGGCGGGCATCTGCACGGTTGAAAGCAGCGAGTCCATACCCTGCAAGGAAGTGGTCGGCATAGGCACGCCGATCACCGGCAGGGTGGTTTCGGCAGCCACCACGCCCGCCAGGTGCGCCGCGCCTCCCGCTCCCACGATGATGGCCTTCAGTCCGCGCTCCCGTGCCGTGCGCGCGTATTCCGACGTCCGAGCCGGCGAGCGGTGCGCCGAGGTGACGTCAATCTCAAACGGCACGCCGAACTTGTTGAGCGTTGCCGCGGCTTCTTTCATCACCGAAAGATCGGTGTCGCTCCCCATGATGATGCCCACCAGTGCTTTTCCCTTTTCAGACATTCGATTCTCCTTGCAAAGTGATTTAGCAGGTTGTTGAAAAAGTCCCTGCGCTCCGTCATCCTGAGCGAAGCGAAGGATCTGCTTTATTCGTTTTCAGTAAGATACAGCAGATGCTTCGCTTCGTTCAGCATGACGGTTGTTTTTTTTCAACAACCTGTTAGAAAATGGATTGTTTGCGGGGTTTGCCCCTGCCGCTACAAAGCCGGGGAGGGATTGCCGGCCTGGTTGTCCGGATGGTGAACTTCGCGTGTTGTCGCAATCCGCCGCAAACCCTTTGCCCCGATGTCTCGCCGGTAATGCATTCCCTCAAAGTGGACCTTGCTGACGGCAGCGTAGGCCTTCTCGACAGTCCTGGGCAGGTCCTCGCCGGTGGCAGTCACGCCCAGAACGCGCCCCCCGGCGGTGAGCAACCGCCTGTCGCGGAACACCGTGCCTGCGTGGAAAATCTTGACGCCGCCCAGCGATTCCGCCGCCTCAATTCCCCGGATCTCTTTGCCGGTTTCGCTTTTCGCCGGATAGCCCTTTGAGGCCAGCACCACGCACACCGCAGGGTTGGGACTCCAGCGGGCCCCCACCGCCGCCAGTTGGCCGTCCAGCGAAGCCGCCAGCATTTCACACAGGTCAGACCGCAGCCTCATCATGATGGGCTGCGTTTCAGGATCGCCCATGCGCACGTTGTACTCCAGCACCTTGGGACCCTCCGCCGTCAGCATCAGGCCGCAGTAAAGAAAGCCCTGGAAGGGCATGCCCTCAGCCGTCATGCCCGCCAGCGTGGGCTCAATCACCCTGCATTTAATTTCCTCGCGCAGCGGGTCCGGAAGGATGGAATCGTCGCTGTAGGCCCCCATGCCTCCCGTATTGGGCCCCAAATCGTTATCGAACACAGCCTTGTGGTCCTGGGTGGCCACCAGCGGCAGCCAGCCTCGATGGCCCGCCAGGACGATAAATGAGACTTCTTCGCCTGCCAGGCATTCCTCCATCACTACCTGGTCGCCGGCGCCGCCCAGAGATTTCTGGACCATGAAACTATCCAGGGCCTTTACAGCTTCTTCCTGCGTCCTGGCCACCACCACGCCCTTGCCCGCCGCCAGCCCGTCGGCCTTGATCACCACCGGCAATCCAAATTCCTTCAAAAACTTCAACCCGGTCCCATAGTCGTCAACCACCGCAAACCGCGCCGTGGGAATGCCGTTGCGGTGCATGAATTCCTTGGCAAAAATCTTGCTTCCCTCAAGCTGCGCCGCCGCCTTCGTCGGCCCAACAATCCGCCGGCCCGCGTTCTGGAATTCATCCACCACGCCCGCCACCAGCGGCGCTTCCGGCCCCACCACCGTCAGGTCAGCCTTCAGCTCCACGGCCAGTTGCAGCATGGCCGCGGGGTTGGAAAGATCAACCGGAAAACACTCCGCCACCTGCGCGATGCCGGCATTGCCCGGCGCGCAAAAAATGTCGTCGGTCAACTGGCTTTCGCGCAGCTTCCAGACCAGGGCGTGTTCGCGCCCGCCCGAACCTAGCACCAGTATATTCATAAGAGCAAGTTACACTATCGGCTGTGGATGGTGTTTGTCAATGCCAACCCGCCTGACCTGTTTCTTCTTTAACTTAACCTGCAAAAATGCCGCGCCCAATGGCAATTGAAATAAAGTGGCTCCTTCCCCTTGACAATCTAGGGGAGTAGCGCTAGCGTATTGTTGTCGAATGTCTAGGGAAGCGTTAAGCCGGTCCTTCTCATACGCTAACCCGGATTGTTCATGAACCGGCCTCGCCTTGCGGGGTTGCAGTGAAAGGGGAGAAAGGGCACGACTTCAGTCGTGCCGAATAGGCAGTTCGAACGAGTCGGCTTTAGCCGCTGAAAGTTCCGGCGCCATGAGCGTCTCGTTCAGGGGCTGAAGCCCCGATAGAAGCTTTACAGGCGCTCCCAACGGCACGACTGAAGTCGTGCCCTTTCACGGGGACCTGCTGCTTCGTGAATAATCCGTGCAAAACCTTCCCCGCGTTGGGTTGATCAATATGGATATTCCTCGCAAGATCGATCTTCGCAAGCGCCGCCTGCACCGCATCGGACTCGCGCTGGCCGGCGTTGTCGTGGTCCTGGCCACCACGCTGGGACTTGCGCGCCTCAAGCCCGCAGCGCCGGAAGTTGACCGCTCAACCGTCTGGATTGAAACCGTCAAGCGCGGTTCGATGGATATTCAGGTGCGGGGCCTGGGCAAGCTGGTGCCGGAAAAAATTCTGTGGGTGCCGGCCCAGGTGGATGGCCGGGTGGCGCAAAAGCTGGTGCTGCCGGGGATGGCCGTCAAACCAGATACTGTTCTGCTGAAACTCACCAGCCCCGCCATTGAGCAGTCGGCCCTCGACGCCAAGTGGCAACTCAAAGCCGCCGAAGCCGATTACAACAGCCTGAAGGCGCAGCTCGCCAGCAAACTCCTCGACCAGCGGGGCGCAGCCGCCACCGCGAAATCGGATTATCTCCAGGCCAAACTTCAGGCCGACCGTGACAAGCAGCTCGCCTCCTATGGCCTCGGTCCCGACCTCACCGCCCAGCTTTCCGCCGCCAAAGCCGAGTCGGCGCAATCGCAGGACCAGATCGCCAGCCAGCAGATTGGCGTGCTTTCGGGTTCCATCCAGGCACAACTGGCGGCCCAGAAGGCCAAGATTGAGCAGCTCCGCGCGCTTTACAGCCTAAAGGAGGGCCAGCTCGAATCGCTCACCGTGCGCGCCGGCGCCGCGGGCGTGCTGCAGGAGTTGCCCGTCGAGGCGGGACAGCAGGTGACGGCGGGCACGACGCTGGCCAAGGTGGCCCAGCCCAATCATCTGAAAGCGCAGTTGCAGATCGCCGAAACCCAGGCCAAGGACCTGCAGCTCAACCAGCAGGCGGAAATTGACACCCACAACGGCGTGATACCGGGCCATGTGATCCGCATCGATCCGTCCGTGCAGAACGGCACGCGCACGGTGGACGTGAAGCTCGACGGCCCGCTGCCTCCGGGCGCTGTTCCCGACCTGAGCGTAGATGGCACGGTTGAAATTACGCACCTGAACAACGTGGTTTACGTCGGCCGCCCGGCCTTTGGCCAGTCCGACAGCACGGTGGGCCTGTTCAAGCTCACCGATGGCGGCAGGGACGCCGTCCGCCTGAAAGTGAAGCTCGGCCTGGCGTCAGTGAATACGGTCCAGATTCTCGGCGGGCTCGCCGTGGGCGACCAGGTGATTCTGTCCGACATGTCGCGCTGGGATGGATTTGACCGCATCCGGCTGGAATGAGGAAAGACATTGGATCATTGACTGATTTACTGATTGAGTGATTGAAGAACTTCGAGATTGAATGATCCAGGCATTGACATATTTTTGGGGAACGCCTGCCATTCAATCTCTTAATGAACCAATGGGCCAATGATTCAATCCCTCAATGAGTCAATGAATCAATGGGCCAATCAGCCAATGAATCAATATTTTGGGGAGGCAACTATGGAAAGCCGAACGCAAGCCGATATTGCGCCGGACGAGACACCGGGCGCTGGCGCGGCATTGATCCAGCTTGAAGCGGTGACAAAGATTTTTGCCACCGAGGAAGTGGAGACACACGCGCTCGAGGGCGTGAGCCTGCAAATTCGCCCGGGCGAATATCTTTCCGTTTCCGGGCCGTCAGGCTGCGGCAAGTCCACCCTGCTCTCGCTGATCGGCCTGCTGGATTCGCCCTCGGACGGCCACTACTGGCTGAAGTCGCGCCCGGTTGAAACGCTCAATTTCAGTGAGCGGGCGCGCATTCGCAACCGCGAAGTGGGCTTCATCTTTCAGAGCTTCAACCTGATTGGCGACCTCACCATCCAGGAGAATGTCGAGCTGCCGCTCACCTATCGCGGCATGATGGCCAGCGAGCGCAAGCGGCGCGTCACCGAAGCGCTGGAAAAGGTGGGCATGACGCACCGCGTCAAACACTATCCTTCGCAGCTTTCGGGCGGCGAGCAGCAACGCGTGGCCGTGGCGCGGGCGCTGGCCGGAGATCCCGCCATCCTGCTGGCCGATGAACCCACCGGCAACCTCGACTCCAAAAACGGCGAGGCGGTGATGCAGTTGCTCGATGACCTGCACCGCCAGGGAGCCACCATCTGCATTGTGACGCACGACCCGCGCTTTGCCGCGCACGCCGGGCGCGTGGTCCATATGCTGGACGGCCGCATCGTGAATGACAACGGCGGCGGTGTGGGGGAGCAAACACCAGAAAAAGGAGAACCCGCAAATGGGCAAATCGATTGATCTGTTGCAGGGCACGCTGGACCTGCTGATTCTCAAAACATTGGCGCTGGAACCCATGCACGGATGGGGCATCGCGCAGCGCATCCAGCAAATTTCGAAGGACGTGCTGCAGGTGCAGCAGGGCTCGCTTTACCCGGCGCTCTATCGCCTGCAACAACAGGGATGGATCGCCGCAGAGTGGGGCGCTTCAGAAAACAACCGCCGCGCCAAGTACTATCGCCTCACCGCGAGCGGCCGAAAACAGCTCGAGCGCGAAACCACACACTGGGCCCGCCTGTCCGCCGCCGTCGCCCAGGTGCTGGAAACGGCGTAGCGGCGAGTTCACCCCGCCAGCGCCTTTTGCGAAAGGGCACGACTTCAGTCGTGCCGGGTAAGTGTCCGCTTTCATGCGGGGCTTCAGCCGCTGAGTCTGGCCGGCAGTTCCAGGCAAGAAGGCCCAGCGGCTAAAGCCGGCTTTTGGCTGCGTTGTTTTACGGCACGAGTAAACTCGTGCCCCTTCACCGCCCGGCGCGTCCGTCGCGAGCCTTTGATTTTCGTAGGGGAGGGCTCTGCCCTCCCGCGCCTGGCCAATACGTCGCGGTTCCCGCGATGTGTGCGGAACGGCAATTTGAGGAGCAATTCCCATGCGACGCTTACGATCAACATTGATTCGCCTCGCCAGCCTGTTCCGCAGGCGGCAGCGCGAGCGCGAGATGGCCGAGGAATTGGAAAGCCATCTCCAGATGCACATCCAGGACAACCTGCGCTCCGGCATGGCGCCCGCAGAAGCCCGCCGCCAGGCGCTCATCAAGCTGGGCGGGCTCGAACAGGTGAAAGAAGAATGCCGCGACACCTGGGGTCTGCGCTTCATAGCGGAACTTGGTCAGGACGTTCGTTTCGGCCTCCGCCAGCTCCGCCGCAACCCGGGCTTCACGACAGTTGCCGTCCTCACCCTCGCGCTGGGCATCGGCGCCAACACGGCGATTTTCAGCATAGTGAACGCGGTGTTACTACGAAACCTGCCGGTGCGCGACCCTGGCCGACTGGTTCTTTTCTCAGACAACTCCTCTGGCACATCCATGGGCATGGGCAGCGGAATTCCTTCGGGAAGGCAGAGGACCTTCTCTTATCCTCTTTACAAGGACCTTCGCGAGCACAGCCGCCTCTTTCAGGGCGTCTGCGCTTTTCAGACTTCAGAAGACACGCTGACGGTCCACGTGTCAAACTCAACAGGCGGCGCCGCACAAGTGGCGCAGGGCACAATGGTGTCCGGAAACTTCTTTTCTATCCTGGGGGTGAATGCCGTGCTCGGACGGACCATTACTCCTCAAGACGACCGGCCGAGCGCTCCGCCGGTTGCGATGGTCAGTTTCGACTTCTGGCAGAACAAACTGGGTGGCGATCCGTCAGTTATAGGACGCGCCATCGACATTGACAGAGTGCCCGTCACCATGATGGGCGTGACTCCGCCGGGATTCTTTGGGGTCAGGATGGAAGCACACCCCCCGGACTTCTGGATGCCGCTTAGCCTTCGGCCCAGAATGCCCTTGACCGTGATGCCACAAGCAGAGTCTCTCCTTACCAGCCCCCATGTCTCTTGGCTGGACCTGATAGGCCGCCTCAAGACCGGCATCAATTCGGCACAGGCGCAGGCTCAAATCAACGGCCAGCTTCGTCAGTATCTCACTGGACTTGCCGGTACAAAGATGACTGCTTTCGACCGCCAGCAGATCGAGCATGCTTATGTGGAGCTCGCGCCCGGCGGCCGCGGCCTTTCTGGCCTGCGCTTCCGGTATTCGGAGCCGTTGCGGATTCTGCTGGTGATCGCCGGTCTGGTTCTCCTGATCGCTTGCGCCAATGTGGCCAACTTGATGCTAGCGCGTGCGACAGCACGTCGGCCTGAGATGGCCGTGAGGCTGGCGCTCGGTGCGAATCGGGGCCGGTTGATCCGCCAGGTGCTGGTGGAAAGCGCGCTGCTCGCCTTCGCGGGCAGCCTGGCGGGCGTATTGCTCGCCTTATGGGGATCGAGCGTTCTTGTGGCGCTTGTTGCCGCCAATGTTCCTCTAAACGTGGGGCCGGATCTTAAAGTACTTGGGTTTGTCGTGGGCGCGACTCTTATAGCCGTCTTCCTTTCCGGTCTGGCCCCGGCGCTCCGGTCGGCGGGCGTGCAACTTGTTCCGACGCTAAAGGAGGGGTTCTCATCCGTCGCGGCAAAACGAAAGCTCTTCGAGCTTAGCAAGGGCCTGGTGGTTTTCCAGATTGCCGCCTCGCTGCTGCTTCTGGTTGGTGCCGGACTGTTGGTCCATACCCTGCTTGATCTCGAAAGGCAGAACCTGGGTTTCAGCCCGGAACATGTTCTGCTGGTGACCATTGACCCGGAGCTAGCCGCGTACAAGCCCAAGGAACTCCCCGGCCTCTACCACGAAGTGGTGGATCGTGTAAGCGCCCTGCCGGGTGTCAGCTCCGCTAGCATTGGAATGACAAGCCCCATGAGTGGCAGTGTGACTTCTTTTATGATTTCAGTCGAGGGCCGGCCACCGTCCCATCGCAGACAAGTGCCGCAGGTGGTTCCGGTGAGCCCAGAATATTTTGAAACGGAAGGGATGCGCATCATCCTGGGCCGCGGAATTTCCGCGCAGGACACGGCCTCTTCGACCCGAATTGCGGTTGTGAACAAAGCTTTTGTGAATGATTACCTCCTTGGCGACAACCCGGTCGGACGCCGCTTCAGCTCGGGTGACGTTTTCAAAGTGCCCGGCTTCCAGATCGTGGGTGTTGTCGAGAATGCAAGGTTCGCGAGCGTCCGCGAAAAGGCAGGGCCGATGGTATTCCTTTCCGCGTTTCAATTACAGTCCCAATCTATCTTCGGCAATGTAAACGAAATCGAAGTTCGCACGGCAGGCAATACCGCTAGCATCACGAATGAAGTGCGCGGAGTGATTCATGAAATCGATTCAAACCTGCCGATAACACACGTCGCAACGCTCAGCAGCCAGGTCAGCGATTCACTGGGCCAGCAGCGGGCAGTTTCGGGACTGACGGGCCTCTTCGGAGTTCTCGGCCTAGTGCTTGCCTGCGTTGGCCTTTACGGAATCATGGCGTATAGCGTGGCGTGCAAAACACACGACATCGGAATCAGGATGGCGCTGGGGGCGGAACGCCGCGACGTTCTCAGGCTCATCATCGGGCAGGGGCTGAAGCTGGCGCTGATTGGCGTGGCCATCGGAATTGCCGGCGCGCTGGCGCTGACGCGATTCCTGTCGAGCCAGCTCTACGGCGTGAAGCCCACCGATCCGCTCACGTTCATCGCCGTCTCGCTGGTCCTGATTGCCGTGGCTCTGCTGGCCTGCTACATCCCCGCCCGGCGGGCCGCCAAAGTCGATCCCATGGTAGCCCTGCGATACGAATAGATCCGTGGCGGTGATGAGTGACAAGTGATCAGTGAAGAGATCAAACAGGGCAAGCTGTAGCGGCGAGTCTACCGCGCCATCGCGAATCAGGTGGCACTCAGCCGCGAGGAGCAGCCAGGAGCCTCGATAAATTGGCTATAACCTGTAAAATGGCTCTAAAATGGGACGCATGAGATTTTCTCCCAAAAAATTGTTAAATCTTATAACATATTGATAATAATATACTTATATAAATTAAAGGCGGAATAAAAATCCATTTTCAAAAATGTGTATTATTTTGAAACACTGAGTATTTTTTACATCCCTTAAGGTTTTCCCTTTCCCCCCAAGCTAACCCCCGATCCGTTGATAAGGCGGCGGAAGGGTTGAGTCGCTGCGGTTTTCGGCGGGTCAGCATGGAATTGGCCCGCGGGCGACAACTGTGAGCTCGGCTTGAGCGGGGCAGTTACGAATCTTT
>JAJYJL010000159.1 GCA_021789565.1 Acidobacteriota bacterium | reverse complement strand
GCTCCTGTTGCTTGTTCTAGCGGGGTTGCTAGTGCTGCGACGCAGCCGCTATCACTTCCCGAGGATCGCTGGCAGGCGGTGGGTCCAGCTACAGGTTTGTACGCTCTGCCTGCTGATGCTGTCCGAGGTCTTCCTGGGATCCTGCCGGAGCGCGCCATCCACTAGCGGATCAACTACCGGAAACTACATCATCACAATCAACGGCACTCTCGGCTCCAACTCTTCCGTCGTGAGGAGCGTGAACCTCGACCTGTCCATTACCTAATAGAAGCGGCTGAAAATTCCTTCAGGGATTGTGGCGTCCGGATTCAAGCGCTGTTGCGTCGTGAGACGCGCGGCCCCCGGACGCCAAAAGCTGTCTCAGGGGACAAGAATGTCGGGGTCCGAAGGTGCGGTACGAGGGCAGAGGCTTGCCGGTGTCTTTCCCGCCATTCAGCGCTCCATCCTGGCCGTTATTTCTCGGGATCGTAGTTCAGGTTGGGACCCAGCCAGCGCTCGACGGCTGAAATCTCCATCCCCTTGCGCCGCTGATAATCGAGCACCTGGTCGCGGCCAATCTTGCCCACCGCAAAATAGCGGGATTCAGGATGCGAGAAATAGAAGCCGCTCACCGAGGCCGCGGGATACATCGCGAAACTTTCGGTCAGCCGGATGCCTACGTTTTGCCCGGCCTCCAGCAGATCAAACAGTGTCCGCTTTTCCGTGTGATCGGGCTGCGCAGGATAGCCCGGGGCCGGGCGAATGCCCCGGTAGCGTTCGTGGAGCAGGTCGTCGTGGCTCAACTTCTCTCCGCAACCAAAGCCCCAGGCCTCGCGGGCCCGCTTGTGCGTGAGCTCGGCCAGGGCCTCGGCCAGGCGGTCGGCCAGCGCCTTGGCCATGATGGCGTTGTAATCGTCCTGGTCTTTCTCGAAGCCGCCCACCAGTTTCTCGATGTTGATCCCCGCCGTGACGGCAAACGCTCCCAGGTAGTCGGCCATTCCGGTTTCGCGCGGCGCAATGAAATCCGCCAGGGCAAGGTCGGGTTCGCCGTCCGGCTTCTCCACCTGCTGCCGCAGGGTGTGGAAAATCGTCCGCACCGCCTTCCGTGATTCGTCCGTATAGACTTCGATGTCGTCGCCCACGCTGGCAGCGGGGAAGAAACCCATCACGGCGCGGGCTTCCAGCAGTTTCTCATCAACAATGCGTTTCAAAAGCCCCCCGGCGTCGTCAAACAGTTCCCGGGCGCGCGGGCCCACTTTCGGCTGGTCGAAAATCCGGGGATAAACGCCGCGCAACTCCCAGACGTGGAAGAAGGGCGTCCAGTCAATGTAAGGAACAATCTCTTCCAGCGGCACCGGGCCGGCGGCACGGACTCCGGTGAAGGAGGGCCGCGGCGGCGTATAGCCGGTCCAGTCAAACTGCAACCGCCGGCGCCGCGCCTCGTCGAGCGTCAGCAGCTTCTGTGATTTGGGCGCACCGTGAACTTCCCTTAGCTTTTCCTGGGAGCTTCTGTTCTCATCGGCGAAGGCCGGTTTCAGTTCCGCGCTGGCCAGGCGTCCCACCACGCCCACGGCGCGCGAGGCATCCAGCACGTGGACCACGGGCTGCCCGTAGGCGGGAGCAATTTTCACCGCCGTGTGCGCGCGGCTTGTGGTGGCGCCGCCAATCAGCAGCGGGACCTTGAAGCCCTCGCGTTCCATTTCCCGGGCCACGTGGACCATCTCGTCAAGCGACGGAGTAATCAGCCCGCTCAGGCCCACCATGTCGGCGCCCGACTCCCGCGCCGTCTTCAGGATTTTTTCGCACGGCACCATCACGCCCAGGTCAAGCACTTCGTAGTTATTGCAGCCCAGCACCACGCCAACAATGTTCTTGCCAATGTCGTGCACGTCGCCCTTCACCGTGGCCATCACAATTTTCCCCGCCGCCCTGGCGCCGCCGGTCATGCGCTTTTCGGCCTCGAGATAGGGAAGCAGGTAGGCCACGGACTTCTTCATCACGCGGGCGCTTTTCACCACCTGCGGCAGGAACATGCGGCCGGAGCCGAACAGGTCGCCCACCACGTTCATGCCCGCCATCAGCGGCCCTTCGATCACCGCCAGCGGGCTGCCGTATTTCTGGCGCGCCTCTTCCGTGTCGGTTTCAATGTGCTCCACAATGCCCTTCACCAGGGCGTGCGACAGCCGCTCTTCCACCGTGCCCTGGCGCCAGGCGTCTTCCTCCACTTGCTTCTTCCCGGTCTGCTTCACGGAATCGGCAAAGGCCAGCAGCCGCTCGGTTGCATCCGGGCGGCGGTTGAGGATGACGTCCTCCACCAGTTCCAGCAAATCTTTGGGAATTTCCTCATAGATGCCCAGTTGGCCCGCGTTGACGATGCCCATGTCCATGCCGGCCTGGATGGCGTGATAAAGAAACGCCGTGTGCATCGCCTCGCGAACTGTGTTGTTGCCGCGAAACGAAAACGATAGGTTGCTGACTCCGCCGCTTACTTTGGCGTGCGGCAGCGTGGCCTTGATCCGGCGCGTGGCCTCGATAAAGTTCACCGCGTAATTGGCGTGTTCCTCCATACCCGTGGCGATGGTGAGAATGTTGGGATCGAAAATAATGTCTTCGGGCGGGAAGCCCACTTCCTCCGTCAAAATGTGGTAAGCCCGCGTGGAGATTTCAACCTTCCGCTCCGTGGTGTCGGCCTGGCCGCGCTCGTCGAAGGCCATCACAATCACCGCCGCCCCGTAGCGGCGCACCAGCCGCGCGTGCTGCTTAAAAGTTTCTTCGCCTTCCTTCAGGCTGATGGAATTCACCACGCCCTTGCCCTGCACGGCCCGCAGGCCCGCCTCAATCACGCTCCACTTTGAGCTGTCAATCATGATGGGCACGCGCGCGATGTCGGGCTCGGAGGCCACGTAATTCAGAAAAGTGGTCATGGCCTGCTCCGAATCGAGCATGCCTTCGTCCATGTTGATGTCGATAATCTGCGCGCCGGCTTCCACCTGCTGCAGCGCCACGGCCAGGGCTTCTTCAAACTGATCGTTCAGAATGAGCTGGGCAAACTTCGGCGAGCCCGTCACGTTGGTCCGCTCGCCCACATTCACAAAGTTCATGTCGCGCCGGAAAGTCAGCGGCTCAAGCCCGCTCAGCCGCGTGGCGCGTTCGGGCTGCGCGATGCTGTGCGGCGTTGCACTGCGCACGGCCTCCGCTATCGCGCGGATGTGCGCGGGCGTGGTGCCGCAACAGCCGCCCACGATGTTCAGCCAGGCGTTGGCGGCAAATTCGCCCAGGTCCTTCGCCATGCTTTCCGGCGTCTCGTCAAAACCGCCAAAGGCGTTGGGCAGGCCCGCGTTGGGATGGCAACTGATGTGGACGGGGGCAATCTGCGAAAGCTCTTCGATGTAGGGCCGCATCTGCTTTGCGCCCAGCGCGCAGTTGATGCCCACGCTCAGCAGCGGAATGTGCGAAATGGAATTCCAGAAGGCTTCGATGGTCTGGCCCGAGAGGGTGCGCCCGCTCTGGTCCACAATGGTCACGGAAACCATCACCGGCAGGCGGCGGCCCGATTCCTCAAAAAACTGCTCGATGGCAAACAGCGCCGCCTTGGCGTTCAGCGTGTCAAAAACGGTTTCCAGCAGCAACAGATCGACGCCGCCCTCCACCAGCGCGCTCGCCTGTTCGTGGTAGGCCGCGCGCAACTGCTCAAAGCTGGTGCCACGCGATGCCGGATTCGAGACGTCCTGCGAAACCGAAGCGGTGCGGCTGGTGGGGCCCAGCGAGCCCGCCACAAAACAGCGCCGCTCCGGATTTTCGGCGGTGAATTTATCAATCGCCCGCCGCGCCACGGCAGCGCCGGCTGCGTTCAGCTCGCGGACGTGGTTCTCCAGGCCGTATTCCGCCATCGAGACCGCGGTGGAGTTGAAGGTGTTGGTCTCAATGATGTCGGCGCCCGCTTCGAGATATTGCCGGTGAATATCCTCAATAATCTGCGGCTGGGTGATGTTGAGCAGATCGTTGTTCAGCCGCAGGTCGCGCGCATGGTCGGCAAACTGTTTGCCGCGATAGTCCGCCTCGGCGAGATTGCGGGCCTGGATCATGGTGCCCATGGCCCCGTCGAGCAGGACAATGCGCTCCCGCAGCATGCCTTCAAGCGGATTGGCACGGCTTTCGCTTCCACTCATGCGATCAGCACTTTCCTTTCCTGACTTTGCCGGATCAGCCGCCGGGGCAGCCGCAACCCCCGGCCTTCGCCCCGCATCATTTCAGTATAACAAGAGAACCCGGCGCACAGCGGGAGCCCCAACTCCGGCGCGCGCCTGCTGCCGCAACACCCGGCAGGCCCACACGTTGCCTGAAAACTTTCTTTAGTGAATCGGTCGCGGCCCTGTCGGCGGCTGCGTTGGAGGTGGGTTGCGATAAAGTTGAATTCGTCAGCCCAAATTTCCGGGTCGCGCCGGAGATTCGCCCGGGGGCACCCGGCCAGACAATTTGGATGCTTCCGGAGATGAAAAGTTGCGCCTGACCGGCACGCGCGCGCCGGCCCGGACCGTGGCTACCGGCGCAAGCCGTGCAGCAGCGGGCCGATGGCATTCGACATGCGATAATTATCCGCCCGGTCATCCTGGATATTCCAGAACATCACGCCATCGAAATCACGATAGCCGCCCCTCCGTTGCAGTTTGTATTCGCCGCCGGAAGATTTGCCCGTAATCAGGTAGCGCACGGATTTCTCAATCGGCTCCAGCTTCGAATGCCCTACCCAGAACCCAACGGCCACCTTCTCGGGAGGCAGTGGCGGGAAATGTGATTTGGGATTCCCTCCCACGTCAAAGCCGTGCACCAGCATCTCGGTCATGGCCGTGTAATAGTCGGCCGTTTCCGGCATGTAGTAGTTGCCGTCCATGCCTTCGAGCGGCGGCGTGTTGTAGTCCTGCACATCCACAAACGAGAGCATGTCGCGCGTCGCATAAATCACCGGCAGGAACGAGCCGAACTGTCCGGCATAAGTCGCATAGCCCGCCGGCACCTGCGGCCCTTCGGGGACCTCGGCCAGCATAAACTTCGGTCCAAAGCGCTTGCGAAGCTGCCGCATGGCGTCGATGAGATTGACGATGCACGGCGAGGTGGGATGGCGGAAGTCCGAGTCGCCGGGATTGAGCATCAGCGAAGGCGTTTCGAGATCAAGATCGACGCCGTCAAAACCGTAGTCCGCAACGATGCTCCCGACGCTATCGACGAACTTCCTCAGGTCTTCAGGCGTATCCAGTTTGACTACCGCGCCGCCGCCGCCCAGCGAGATGAGGATCTTTTTCCCCTTGCGCTTCATGGCGGCGATCTCGTCCCGGAACTGCTCTTTGGTGTAACCGGCCGGCGTTTCAAAATGCAGCCTTGCTTTTGATCCCTTCACGGGCGAGGCGAAGGCCACGATGATGACGTCCCACTGCGGCGAAACGTCCCGCAGCGGAATTGTTTGCGAGCGCGTGTAGCCCGTCCAATAGCCGATCAACTGATGGCCGTTGGGCGGGTGAGGACTTGCGAGCGGCGACGCCGTCGGGGTAACCTCCATGCGCCCACGGCGGGGCGCGCAAGGTTCGGCGGCAGTCTTCAGCACGCCAGTGCCAGGAAAGCTGTAGGCGCCCTGAAAACTGTCCGGACTGGAACTCTGCGTATACCACGGCAGCAGCGCGACGTTCTCAAGATGGTATTCGCCGCCGCCCGCCTGCACCACGGTTGAATTCTGTTCAGGCAGGCTGTCGGTAGGCAGCTCAAAACGATAGTGAGTGCCGATGCCGCGGCCTCCGCAGCCGCTCTCTGTTCCCGGCCTCTGCCAGGCCGGAAAAGCGTTTTCCTTGTAACCGTCGAGCGGGTCGTTCATCCACGCGGCAAGCTGCTGGGTAAGCGGCTGCACGTCCGAAAAACCCGGCACAACGCCCGGGTCGAGATAGGTGCTCAGAACAAACGGTTGCAGCGCCTTCGATGCGGCATCTTCCTGCACGCCGTGCGCACCCCAGGTGCAGCACACCGTCGCGTCATTCAGTTCGTAAAACTCCGTGTTCTTCGTCAGAGCGATCACCAGTTCGTCCGGCTTCGCCTGTGTTTTCGCAAGGCCCTTGAACAGTTCCTTCTGCACGAAATCAAGGTCCACAATGGCCAGCGAATGCCCGGTCTTTTTTGAAGTCAACAGGTATCCGTTGGCGGCCGGAATCGTGATCTGCACGGGAGAACTGACGCGAGGCTGGCCCAGCAGCGTGTGCCAGTCGTTGGCCGTGGCCTCTTTGTAAAACTCCGCGCGCTGGATGGCGTCGCCGTATTGCGTTGTCCCGGTGACGAAGGCGTGCTTCTGGAAAACCGGCGACTGGACCACCTTCTGCACGTCAGGAGCAGCGCTGATTTCCATCTTCTTGCCAGCCTTGTCCGCCGGCGCATCGAAAACCAGCGACACCGGAACGAGCACGGTGGGAATGGTGGTTGTTCCGCCCTGCGCGGGGTCGCGGCCGGCCAGCGTATAGTGGTACTCTTTGCCGGCGGCAGTGAATGACCGGGTAAAAGTGGGCACGCCGATGGCCGGGCCCGACGGCGCCTTTTTTTCGCAGGCCGCGCTGAGCAGCACGCAAAGACCCAACAGGGCATAAACCGCATGAAGACGAAAACGGCCCTCGCCGAATTTCATATTGACCATGACACACTCCCTGGGCAGGAACTGCCATATGAGGATTAAAATTCAGAACACGACGATAACACTTCACCACCCGGACTACAATCCGCCAACGGCGGCACGTTGACTCGAGGCCCCGTCCATCATAGGATTCTTGGCGGGCCTTTGAAAAAGGCCCATGCACGTCATTCCGAGGACCGACTTTCTTTTCGGACCGAGGAATCTGCTTTGTTTTTTTCACTCGATCAAAAGCAGATTCCTCTCCCGCGCTGCGGGATCGGAATGACGGACCGCGAACAGTTTTTCAGCAACCTCTCACGTCTCAGCGCTGGAAGCTTTCGGGGAAACGCAAACCATGAACAAATCCGCGAATAAAAACCTGAACAAGAAACCGGCCGTGCTGCTGGCGGTCGGCATCTTCCTCTGCCTGCCCTCGCTCCCGGCACAGGAAAAGCCCGGCGATGCACTCGTGGACTGGATGAACCAGATTGCCCAGCAGCAACTGCAGCAACGTGCGAAGGCCGTCGGCGAAATCCATACGAAGGCCCAGGCGGAGCGCCGCAAGCAATGGGTGCGCCAGCAAATGCTGGATGACATGGGCGGCCTGCCGGATTACAAAGGCCCATTAAATGCCCGGGTCACCGGCCAGCTCCGCAACAACTCTTACACCATCGAAAAGGTCATCTACGAGAGCCTTCCGGGGATTTTCGTCACGGCCGATCTTTACCGGCCAAACCAGCCGGGCCGTTATCCCGCCGTGCTGCTGCAGGCAGGGCACACGCAGGAGGGCAAGCCGGAAGACCAGCGCATGGCCGCAAACCTGGCGATGAAGGGCTTCGTCGTGCTGTGCTTCGATCCCATCGGCCAGGGCGAGCGCGAGCAGACTTACAGCCCGCAACTCGACGCGCCGCTTGCAGGCTGGTCCGTTCCCGAACACATCCAGATGGGCGCGCAAACCATGCTGCTCGGCCAGGGGCTGGCCCGCTACTTCATCTTTGATGCCATGCACTCGCTCGACTATCTTGCCGGCCGGCCCGACGTTGACGCCTCCCGCATCGGGGCCGCAGGATGCTCGGGCGGCGGCGCGCTCACCACCTTCCTGGGCGGTCTGGACCCGAGGGTCAAGGTGGTGATTCCCGCCTGCTATCCGAGTTCGTTCCAGACGCTGTTTGCCACCTCGGGGCCGGACGTCGAAATGCTTCTGCCGCGTTTTCTCGAGAGCGGCCTGGACACGGCTGATTTCGTCGAACTCTCCGCACCCACGCCCTGGCTGCTGCAGGCAACCGAACACGACCAGTTCCACTTCAGCCACCAGGGCGTGCGGCTGGTCTACGAGGAAGCGCGAAAGTGGTACGCCCTTTACGGCGCGCAGGACAAGGTTGGCTTTATGGTGGGGGCGGGCTGGCACGGCATGCCGCTGGTGGCCCGCGAAGCCGTTTACCAATGGATGATTCGCTACCTCAAGAACGGCCAGGGCGATGACCACGAGCAGCCGGTCAAAATGTACACCAACCACCAGCTTCTGGTCACGGCGAGCGGCAACGTTGAGAACGAGCCGGGCAGCCGGAAGCTCTACCAGATTCTTCGCACCGACTTTGAGGCGAGAAAACAGCCCGGAACGGTCCCCGAGATGTTAGCCAAGCTGCGGCAGCTCAAAATTCCCACCGACCGCACTGTGCCGAAGATTGAAGTCCTGAAAAAATCCACTGATGCCGCCGGGCAAATTGAGCAGATCAAATTTGAAAGCACTCCCGGCATCTGGCTCAACGCCACCTTGCACATCCCTTCGTCTCCGGGGAAAAAGCCCGCCGTGCTGGTGCTCGAAGGCGGCAACGCTTTTGGCCTGATGTCCACGGCCGCTATCGCCGAGCACATGGCCAAAGCCGGTCGCGTGGTGCTGGAGATGCAACCGCGCCGCTCGCAGATGGTAGTCCATGAGGGGCCGTTTGCCGGAGATTACGTCACCGACGTGCAGGCCAACCTGATCGGGCTCAACCTGCCAGCCATGCGCGCGCATGACATCCTGCGCGGCGTTGATCTGCTGGCAGCCCGTTCGGACGTGGAGGCAAATTCAATTCGTGCTGCGGCCCGTGGCGTAAGTGGTATCTGGCTGCTGCTCGCGGCCGCCGTTGATCCGCGCATTGGCAAAATCTGGATTGACAGGACGCCTTACAGCCTGAGCTCGGCACTGGACAACACCATGGCCGCCGACCTGTGGGACGCGGTGATACCCGGTTTTGTTCTCCACTGGGACCTGGATGATCTGGTGAAAGCCATGGGGAGGCGGCATGTGATGTGGACGGACCCGACCAACTGGCTGCGGCAGGTTGTGGCGCTCGGGCCTTCTTACCAGTACCGCTACGTTCTGGGCGACACAACAGACCTGGCCAATGCCCAGGACGACGCATACATCGAGGAACTGCTCAAATAAATCAAGGGCGTTTTTTCTTCGACAGCGTTGCTACTTCTTGCCGCGAATGCCACGTTCTGCAGGCGTAGCAGCGCGCCACGTGCCTTCGCCATCAAGTCTGCAGCGTAGATATCCCTCGGACGAATACACACCGGCGCCGGGCGAAAACAGCGAAAGACCCGCGTTAGTCTGGCATCCGCAAAACTTCCCGGAACCGGAAGGCGCGGGTTGGCAGGTGAACGGCGGTGGAAGGGGAAGGACAATCACTTCGCGGCTTCGCTCGCGTGCCGCGTCGTTGGTTTTCACAAATAAAGCGTGTCCTTGCATGTCTTCGACACACATTTGCTCCTCGCCGCCGCTGCCTTCCCGGATGACGCTACCCATTGGATAGGACTTTCCGGCAAAATAGCAGGTGACGGGATCCTTGGGTGCAGCCGGCGTGGAAGCGCGCCCTTCATCCTTCGCACCCCGAGCGTAGCCGGGCGGCCCGGCAAAGAAGCCGAAGACAAACGGAACGACGAACATAATTAAAACGAGTGCGGTGACCAGCACCCGCGGCGAACGGTCAATCAGGTGATTTGGTTCAAAAGACATGATAGCCTCCAGTCGATTCTTCAGTGACGATCCTGCAATTCCGCAGGAACCGGCGCCAGCGCCGGCCAGGTGGAATCGGCAAACTTTGAGGATCCCTGATACGTACTCGTCAGGCGCCGCGCCGTATCGAAGTGCGATTTCGTCGCACGCTCGTTCCTGTTCCGCAAGCAACCGTCGCTCGATCCACCACAAGAGGGGATGGAACCAAAAGACGCAGACCAGCACATGGACAAATCCAGCGGTTAGATTGTCGCGGCGCTTCGCGTGCGCTAGTTCATGCAACAGAACGGCACCGAATTCGCGTGCTTCAAGCTCCCTTGACAAGCCCTCCGGTACGGTGATCGTGTGTCGCAAGATGCCAGATACCCCCGGCTCGATTCTCTCCCTCGTTGTACGCAATACGAGATGACCGCGAACTCCAAGCCGCCGCGCGAGCTTATCAAGCGTTCTGTTTTCTGATTCGGACGGGGCCAGAAAGCGGCCGCGCGGCGCACGCATGCGCAGCAGCCAGACAGCCAACATCATGACGCCCACGCATAACCACACGACGAGGAGCAAAATCGGCAGTGCGCCAGCATTTTTTGATGTCGAAGCTGCTGATGCCTGCAGAGGAGCGAACCTCGATAGGCCGTTGGGCGCTCCAAGCAGGGCCGGATACGCGGGAAACAGTCCTCTTAATTCAGATCG
>JAJYJL010000158.1 GCA_021789565.1 Acidobacteriota bacterium | reverse complement strand
GCCGGCGCAACCCGCGCGGGGTGAAGCGCAAGATGAGCAACTTTCCGCTGCGCCCGCGAACGGCTTGTTTGAATGTTCGCATGGAGATGTCCCGATGCATCAAAATCATAAAGTGAACAGTATTGAGATTAGCCCACGGTAACACGACAACCGAAGCTTCGTCAGCATGAAAACCTCCATCCCTATAATTTCCTCACTCCGGACCCGACCCAACACGACGCAAGCCTAGCGACGGGCGATCAATAAGCAGGAAATTGTTCAACAGCCTCGATAAAGCGCTCCCTTAATTAGGAAGCCTTAGAAAGAACCGATAAAAATACTACTGACGACCCACTTTTTGTACGAGGTTTGAGTATCATACGGTCTGAGGCTTGTCAAGAGAAAACTAATGGCAGAGAAAACTAATGGCAACCCGCCCGGACTGTTCCGCGACCTGGAGTTCTACTTCCGCGATCGGGGCCAGCCGGATTTCGGCGAACCGACTCCGCCCGATCACGGACGCATCGAAACGCGCAAAATCTGGATCACGACGGAACTGAACGGCTACCTCGCCTTTCCTCACCTCGGCCAAGCCTTCCTCATCGAGCGGCAGCGGACGGAGAAAAAGAACGGCCAGCCTTCAGTCGAACTCGCCTACGGCCTCACCAGCCGAACCCCGCCAGAAGCCGGCCCCGAGCGCGTGCTGAAAGTGAATTGTGGGCAGTGGGCGATTGAGAGTGCCCCTACATGCTCGACTGGAACTACGATGAAGACCACAGCCGTATCTCGATGGGCTACGGCCCGGAAAATATCACCCGCTTGCGCCGCTTCGCCATCGGCGTGATCAAATCCCGCGGAGCGCCGAGCGTCGCGCAGAATATGCGCCAACTCACGCGCCACGTGCGCCTGGTCTTCGACTACCTGCGCATGACCGAAAACGCCTGCCGCTGACCCCGTCGAAATCAGCCCGGATTACCGAATGACCCTCAGGGTCTTCAGCCATATGCGGCTGCCGCTCCCATTGCCCGCTCGCTCGACGCTGTGAAACTGCTCAACCGCGCCCTGTATGGAACTCTCTGCCCGACTTCAAAATGCGCATCTGTCCCCGGTGATCTGTCAGAACAAATTTACCTTGGTTCCATTGCGCGGCAGGCCGGCGGCAACTCACGGAAAGCGAGACCTACCGCTCCATTCATCTGTCAACCAAACAAAAAGGCCGCCTGTCATGTTCTCAACAGGCGGCCCTTTCTCCTCAACTCCCCACGGGAAAAACTAGACGGAAACTTCTTCCGATTCCTCTGTTGGCTTGGCGCTGCCGATCTGAACCAGGTCAGCCTTGGGCTTCTTGAGAACAACCTCCTCATAGTAGGCCCGAGCCTGCTTGGCCTCCCATTCGGCCTTACGCCGCGCCCGCTGTTCCTCGGCCGCTGTCATCGGGACGTCGTGAGCGAGCTCGCGGACCCGTCCAGCGTCCTCGGCGTTGATAGTCAGCGAGTGCTGGTATTCAGCAAGGTTGACCTTTTTCCCTGCGGCATAGATTTCATGCTTGCCGTGGGTCTTGTACCACTCGGCGACCGTCGCGTTCTTGTGCATGTTCTCGATGATGTTCCGCCATCCGATTCCGGTGTTGTAGGCGCAGAATGAAATTTCGCCCTGCTGCGTCGCGTAGGGGATAATGCACATCTCGGTGCGGCGGAAATCATAGTTGAACAGGTCCTGGAACCACATGCCGGCGATGAAGAGGAAGTTCCAGGGGTCCGACCGGCGCTTCAGTGTGTCATCAAGCGTGCGGTCGGGGCTGGAGGCTCCATAGATCTTGTCGGCGCGCTTTTCTCCGGTCAAAGCGAATGACTTGTCGAACTTCTTCAGGATATCCACCAGCGCCAGGCTCGGCGGAGCACCAAACGGATTGTAATTCTTCAGCAGCGCCAGGCCCATCATCAAGTTTGAAAACCACTTGCCACGCCCGGCGTCGGTGATCTTCTGCATGTCCTTCACGAGGCCAGGAATGTTGAGGAATTGCGGCACCGGGGCCCATTCCTTGTTTTCCTTATTGATCATCAGCGCGGTCCCAACGCCGCAGTTGGGATGGCAGCCGCAACTCACCTGGCCCCACTGCGCTTCCGGCCCGTGGACCAGGTCGGCAAAGTCGGCAAAGGCTCCCATCAGCGAGAGTGGAAACCAGTCGCGCGTAGGCTCCGTAATTCCCACCTGCTTCTTCACGTCCGCCGCCATGTGCGAAAGCGTATAGCGCTGGCGGGCCCGCCTTTCCGGGGTGATGTCTTCGTCGCGTCCCGTGAAGGAAACCGGCTGGAAGGCGATGAAGGCGATCTTCTTGGGGTTTTCGCGGGCAAAGTTGATGATGGGACCCACCTGGTCGTTGTTCACGTTGTTCACCAGCGTAGTCACCAGGATGATTTCGATGCCCGCTTCATGCATGTTGTCAATGGCCTTGAGCTTGACGTCAAACAGGTTACCCACCTTGCGATGGTTGTTGGCGTCGTTACCAATGCCGTCAAACTGCAGATAGGCGTAACGAAGTCCGGCCTCAAACGCCTGCCGACAGAACTCCTTGCTCTTGGCGAACTCGATGCCGTTGGTGGCCGCCTGAACGCTGTTGAAGCCTTTCTTCCGGGCGTAGCGAATAGCATCAATGAAGTAGGGCGACATGGTCGGCTCGCCGCCGGAGAACTGCACGGACATCTGCCGCCGAGGCTTGATCTTGGTGGCGTTGTCGAGAATCTCCTTGATGTCCTCCCAGCTCAGTTCGTGAACAAAGCCAACCTGGTTGGCGTCCATAAAGCATGGGTCGCACATCATGTTGCAGCGGTTGGTAAGGTCCACGGTCAGCACGGAACCGCGCCCGTGGCGGATGGTGCTGGAACCGTGATTGTGCAGGTCCTTGTCATTGTGGGCCCGGATGTCGCGGCCCGGGAAGTTCTGCTCAATCCACTTCAGGAAGTTGACGTCGAGCGCCATGATGTCTTCGAAGTGGCCGTGGATGGGGCAATCCTTCACCATCCATACCTGGCCGTCACGCTCAATAATCTGGGCCTTAATCTCGCCCACTTTCGTGGTGAGCAGGTCTTTCCAGTCTTTTTCGCCGGAGATGATGGCCGCACGCGCTTCCTTCACGCAGCCCGGACAAAGCGAATCGGTCTCCCGCGGCCAGCCCAGTTTCGGCTTGGTTTTCTGCCAGGATTTCAGCAGCGGCTTGTCAGACCACTTCGGCGTAAAAGCCGGGGCCGGTTTGTACTTATTGAAAAATTGAATGCCATCAAACAAAACGCCGGCGGTCCCCGTGATCGCCCGGTCGAAATATTTCATGGCTCGCTGACCTCGAATACGTGGCATAATCTGCACCCCTCTTCGTTGAAATTGTCACCCGCCGCTATTTGGGGAGGGCGTTACGTTCCTCATCACGTTGGGCGAGGTCATCCAGCCGCAGGCTTTGCGCCCATAGCTGAGAACAACTCCCGCAAAAAACCGTCGTCACACGAAGGCTACTTCGTGTGCCCCTGATATAACCACCTGAAGCCTTCACGGCGTTCCCACAATTCCTGATCGCTATGTGGTCGCTTTTCTCAGGTAACCCGCAAATTAATCCTGCAATCCCAAATACACTTTATTGCAGCTTGAATTCTAGGAAACATCCGCCTTCAGGGTAAGCACTTTGTGCCGAAATGCGTTAAAAAGGGGTTGGATGGATATAAACCCCGCCTGAATGGAAACTCAAAATGTCCTTGAAATTCAACATGTTGGCATGAAATTGCGCATCGTTTTGCCACACTTTCGACTGCGGGCTTCATAGCAAGTGTGCACGGTGGGAGCGTGATCGCCTGAGTTTTATTTTTCAATGCTCTCCAACCGCACAGCAAGCGCCTGCGAGCCTGCCTCTCGCTACGGTATGATGGTGTGGAATGATGCTCAAACCCCAACTCAAACAAAAAGCTCTTGAAGCGGGCTTTGACCTGGCAGGCGTTGCTCCACTGGACGTCTGGAAGGACCTCGATTTTGCCCGCAAGTGGGTTGAGCAGGGCTTCGGGGGCGAAATGCGCTATCTGGAAAATCCCAAGCGGCAAGATCCGCGGCTCGTTTTGCCTTCCGCGCAATCTGTGGTTTGTGTGGGTCTTATCTATAATGCGCCGTACGCCTATTCCACAGAGACCGCCGATATTTCCTTGTCATCGGGAACAAAGGCCACACACGGGCCATCTGGTGAGACAGCCGTTTCGCGCGCCTGGATCTCGCGCTATGCCTGGGGCCAGGATTATCACGAGATCATGCGCGCCAAACTGGAGAAATTGAGAGGGGCCATCGAAAGCCTTGCGCCCGGCGTGGAAACGCGCGTTTATGTCGATACCGGCCCGGTGGTCGAGCGGGCCTTCGCGCGCTATTCCGGCATCGGATGGACCGGCAAGAATACCTGCCTGATCAACCCCACGAAAGGGTCCTGGTTTTTCCTTGGCGTTGTCCTCACCAGCCTTTTGCTTGAACCTGACCTGCCCGCTCCCGACCGTTGCGGTACATGCACGCGCTGCCTGGAAGCCTGCCCCACCGGCGCGCTGACCAGGCCTTACGTGATGGACGCTTCGCGCTGTATCGCCTACCTCAACATCGAGATGAAAGGTTCCATCCCGGAGCAGTACCGCTCGCAGATCGGCCTTAACCTCTTCGGCTGCGACATCTGCCAGGACGTTTGTCCGTGGAATAGGAGTCAGGAAACAGGAGTCAGGAGTCAGAACAAAACAACCAGCTTTTGGCCATCAGCAGACGGCCTGCAGGCGCAGGATAAGGGATTCGGCCGCACCGGCGCGGCCACAACAACTCTGCAGGAATTCCAGCCCATGGAGATCACCATTTCATCGTCGTCAGACATCAGCGATACGGAATCCAGCGGAGAAGCAGAACCACCTCCGGCGCGCCGTTTCTCGCTTTTCAACCCTCCGCTTGACATGCTTACGGAAGTCACTGAAGAGGATTTTCGCCGGGCCTTTGCTCAATCGTCCATCAAGCGTCCGAAATACAAGGGCTGGCTGCGCAATCTGTGCGTGGTGATGGGCAATTCCCACGACCGCCGCTTCATCCCAAAGCTTGAAGAACTCTCCCACCATGAAGATCCTGTCATCCGCGAACACGCTGAATGGGCACTGTGGCGATTGAAACAGAAACCTGAATAGTGCCGCCCTGTTCTGCCCTTGTGAGGAGAACAATCCAGCTACCCTTTCGCCCTGCACATTATCCGCTTGACAATATTCGTTATCACATATATTATTGATGCGTGGCGAAGAAGCTCCAGGCCGAGATACAGCAGAAAGCACCGTTTTCAAGCATTGAGCAGGAAGTCTACCTCAACCTGCTGCGGACGGGCGACGCGATCTCGCAGCGCGTGGAAAAGCTGCTCAATGCCTCAGGGCTTTCCGGGACCCAATACAACGTCCTGCGGATCCTGCGCGGAGCGGGAAGCCAGGGTTTGACTTGCGGAGAAACGGGTGAGCGCATGGTGACCCACGATCCCGACATCACGCGCCTGCTGGACCGGCTGGAAAAGAGAAAGCTCATCACCCGTGCAAGGGGCACCAGCGACCGTCGCGTCGTTACGACGAAGATCACCCGCGAAGGACTCCGCCTTCTGAAATCGCTCGACCAGCCCGTGGCCGAGCTCCACCGGAAGCTGTTCCGCCATGTGCCCCGGCAGGAACTCAGGAAGCTTTCTTCTTTGCTGGAACAGGTTCGCTCGCCCGAAGGGTAATTTCTATTTTTGCAAATATATGTTGTAACGAATATCGTTGAAAGATATCTTATCATTTAGGAGGTGCAAAATGGCACAGACTCAGCAAGAAACGGCAGTGAAGCCGGGAATCACCACATGGAATATCGATCCAGCCCATTCGAACGCGCAGTTTTCCGTTCGTCATATGATGATTTCAAACGTCAAGGGGGAATTCACAAAGGTCAGCGGAAAGGTCCTGTTTGATCCCAGCAAACCTGAGACCCTGTCCGCGGAAGCGGTTATCGACGTGAGCACCATCAACACGCGCGAGCACGACCGCGACAATCACCTGAAAAGTCCGGACTTCTTCCACGTCGAGGAATACCCGGCCATCACCTTCAAGTCCAAAAGGGCTGAAAAAGGTGCGGGTGGCCTGAAGCTGACGGGCGACCTGACCATTCACGGAGTTACGCACGAGGTTACCCTGGATGTTGAGGGGCCAACTCCGCCGACAAAAGATCCCTGGGGCAACACCCGCGTCGGCGCATCGGCAACCGCGAAAATCAACCGCAAAGACTTCGGCCTCAAGTGGAACCAGGCGCTAGAAACTGGCGGCGTCCTGGTGGGGGATGAGGTGAAAATCACGATTGATGTGGAACTGGTGGCGCAAACGGAAAATGAAAAGTAAATACGCTGCCTGCCAACCTCCCTGCATCCCTGGCAGGAATGCTGTGGCAACGGGTCCCGGACGGGCGCGGGCTAGGTTTTCTTCAGCCCGTTCGGAACCATGGGCATGGAATAGATGCGCTTGCCCGTCGCGTCAAAAATGGCATTGCCGATGGCGGGAGCAAGGCCGCAGATGGGCGTTTCGCCGGCCCCGGCGGAAGGCTGGTCCTTACGGTCGATCAGGACCGGCTGAATTTCAGGAACGTCATTGAATCGTGGCACGCGATACTGGGTGAAGGTGCCGTTGGTGATGCGGCCGTCTTTGAACTCGATGGCCTCAAACAGCGCCCCGCCCAAGCCCATGATATTGGCGCCCACAATCTGGTTCCGAAGGCCGTCGGGATTCACCACGGCGCCGCAGTCGAAAGCCGTAGTGACGCGCACCACCCGCACCTCGCCGCTCGAACGGTCGACGGCAACCTCGGCACAGGTGGCAACATAGCCACCTTTTTCAACGCCGCCCCCCATCCCGAATCCGTGCCCATGGGGCGCCTTGCGGGTCTTCCAGCCAAACGCGTCTGCCGCGGCAGTGAAGGCAAACTTCAGCCGCTGATTTTTCAAATTCTTCAGCCGGAATTCCAGCGGGTCCATTTTCGCCTTGTGTGCCAGCTCATCCATATGCGATTCACGCGCAAAGTGGTTGGCAGTCGCGGCAAGCGACCGGTAGGAACCCTGCCGCAACGGTGCATCCACCGGGTGAAATTGAATGTGCTGGTTGGGAACGTCATAAGGCGTCCGGATGGCCGCAGCCCCGGAATTATAGTTATGGAACTCCCAGGCGGTCAGCAAGCCATGCTTGTTAACCCCGCTGATGATTTCAATCACTCCAGAGGGGCGGAAATATGCCCAGGTAAACTCTTCCTCGCGCGTCCACACCAGCTTGACGGGCTTTCCGGCCGTGCGGGCCAGCCGCGCCGCCTCAATCGCGCATTCGCCGGTATGCTTTCCGCCATAAGCCCCACCCGTATCGGGAACAATCACCCGGCATTGCCCGTTTGATAGGTGGAACACTTCCTCCAGTTGCTGCTGCACGCCGAACGGCCGTTGCGAGCCGGTCCAGGCGGTCAGCTTGCCGTTGTCCCATTCCGCCACGGCCGCGCGCGGCTCAAGCGGAGCGTGCTGGATGTATGCGATGGTGTAAGTGGCTCTCAGGCGATGTTTGGCAGCGGCCAGGCCTTCCTTCATGGAACCCGCTACGTAATCTCCGCGCCCGCCGGCCTCGGCGTGTGACTTCAGGTATTCGAACAGTTCCGCGCTGGATGGCTGCGGAGTGGTTTTCCAGCTTGCGCGGATAACAGCAGCGGCACGGTTCGCTTCAAATTCGCTTGGGGCAACGACCCCCACAAAATCTCCATCGTGCACCACTGTGACGCCGGGCATGGCCTTCGCTTTGGAAGCATCCAGCGATTCAAGAGTCGCTCCAAATGCTGATGGCCGCACAACCTTGCCGAACATCATCCCGGGCCGCCGGATGTCTGAAGCGTACTGATGCTCGCCAGTCACAAATGCCCGGCCATTGATTTTAGGAACCGAGGTCCCGGCCACCGTCCAATCACTCGCGGGAGTCAGGGGATCGTTTTCGACAATCGCCTGGGCCAGCGTCTGGCCCTGGGCAAGTTCGGCGTAACTTATTGAACGAGTGCTGTTTGGCTGGAGGACTTTGCCATCCCTGGCAACCAGCAGCGAAGGAGGAACATTCCACTGCTTGGCGGCCAGGCCAACCAGCAGGTCTCGCGCCACGGCGGCGACCCGGCGGAGTTGCTTGTTCATGGTGGGAGTGGTGCGGCTGCCAAACGTCCCCATGTCATAGGGTGTAAGGTCAGTGTCACCCATCACCATGGAAATGGCGCCAACCTTGACGTGCAGTTCTTCCGCCACGGCCTGTGTCAGCGATGTGCGGATGTTCTGGCCCATTTCCGCCTTGCCCGTATAGACCGTCACCGCGCCGCTTTCCCCAATGTGCAGCCAGGCGCCGATATTCTGTGGCAGTGCCTCGCGAGAGCCGAAACCTCTCCGTCCCGATTCCTGCGCCGGGCCTTTCGGCAGCAGCAGAAAAACGGCCACGCCGCCGCCCACCAGCTTGAAGAAGTCACGCCGGTCCAGTTCAAAGTGATGGAGCGGCGCTTCCTGTAGCTCGTAACGCTCGGGTTCGACGGCGAATTGTGCAGTGCTTCCTTTGCTCATACTCTAAGACTTCTTCATCACCGCTGCGGCGCGCTTAATGGCCTCGACGATGCGCGGATAGGTCCCGCAACGGCAGATATTGCCCTGCATATATTCTCGGATGGTCTTTTCATCAGGATTGGTATGCTCACGCAGCAACGCCACGGCGGTCATGATCATGCCGGAAGTGCAGTAGCCGCACTGCAACGCTTCCGCATCGAGAAAAGCCTGCTGCAGGGGATGAAGCCGGCCGTTTTTTGCCAGCCCTTCGATGGTGGTAACCTGTTTTCCGGCGGCTTCGCCCACCGGCGTCAGGCAGGAGTGGACAGGCTTACCGTCCAGCAGCACCGTGCAGGCGCGGCACTGGCCCTCACCGCATCCGAACTTGGTCCCGGTCAGGCCCACGTCGTCACGCAAGACGCTCAGCAGAGTGGCCTCTGCGTCGGCGTCAATCGCGTGGCGCTTCCCGTTCACGTGGATTTCAGAAATCCTGGCCATGGCAACGAGTCGCGGCTTTCAATCTGTATCAGACGGTCTGAAATGCGGGCAGGTTACCAGGTTTCCCGGGCAACCTGCCCCATTCGCGTTTGAACTACTTTCCGGTTGAGAACCGTTTTTCAACCGCGGCCCAATCCACCACGCTCCACCAGGCTTGAATGTACTCAGGCCGGCGGTTCTGGTATTTCAGGTAGTAAGCGTGCTCCCACACGTCGAGCCCCATCACCGGGAACTTGCCCTCCATCAGGGGGCTGTCCTGGTTGGCTGTCGAGTAGATGTCCAGCTTCCCGGCACCATCTTGCACCAGCCACGCCCAGCCGGAACCAAAACGCGTGGTTGCCGCGGCCCCGAATTTTTCCTTGAACTGATCGAATCCGCCAAAAGTGCTCTTGATGGCTTCCGCCAGTTTACCGCTGGGCTGGCCGCCCTTTTTGGGCCCCATAATCGTCCAGAACATGGAGTGGTTGGCGTGGCCGCCTCCATTGTTGCGGACGGCGGTCCGGATGTTTTCCGGCACCAGCGAACAGTTGTTGGCCAGAAGCTCCTCGACGGTCTTGCCTGCCAGGTTGGGCACGGACTCGATCGCCTTGTTCAGGTTGTTGACATACCCGCCATGGTGTTTGCCATGGTGAATTTCCATCGTCATTTTGTCGATGTAAGGTTCCAACGCGTCAGTTGCGTACGTAAGAGCAGGAAGACTAAATGGCATTGCGCCTCCTTTGGCTTTCGTAGGTGAAGATCCCATCGTAACCTCCTTCTTAAAGTCGCATTCTGGCGGCCTTCTCTCGATCGAGGCCGCGCGGTCTGTATGCCCTCATCAACGGGGCATAGAGGAACCGAACTGCAGCTCCCCAAGGCCGGCGCAACATTGGCCGGACCCAGTCTGGCGGGCTAAAAGTCTTTTCGCCCGGCAAGGAATATCTGATTCCACGATTTGTTTTGCCCCGCAATTCATCGGTGGCACCAGTTTATCACAGCTCGCAGGGAAGGGATAAAGCCCAAAATCCGGTGTCGTCCCCGGCGCGCGCAAACCTCTGTGGCTTCATTGATGGGCTGAAAACAGGCAGAAAAGATTAGGAGACGTTGGGCGGTGCTGGTTCGCAACATTGATATGCGCTATTTCGGCGAGGAAGAGCGAGTGAGTTCGTTACCTGCCAGCCTAAAAAATAAATCTCGTCCTCAATCTGTCTGTATTTGTGTCCGCCAGCGGCACTGTCCCCGCGCCCCCCGTTCCCCGCT